>CASGVX010000473.1 GCA_949346185.1 uncultured Lachnospiraceae bacterium | reverse complement strand
AAGGCAGACTATTATGGGGAGAAGGCGAAGGAGGTGCAGCAGAGAGAGCGAAACATCAAGGCAGAGCGGGGAAAGATTCTGGATAGAAATGGGGAGGTGATTGCCGGGAATAAGCCAGTGTCCACCATCTCGGTGATTCACAATCAGGTCAGGGATAAGGAAAAGGTCATTGCCGTCCTCTCGGAACTCCTTGGAATTGAGGAGGAGAAGGTCAGGGCTAGGGTGGAAAAAAAGTCTTCCAGAGAGAAGATTAAGTCCAATGTGGAGAAGGAAATCTCCGACAAAATTCGAGAGATGGATTTGGCGGGGGTGGTGGTGGATGAGGACTACAAGCGGTATTATCCATATGGGGAACTGGCCTCCAAGGTGATTGGCTTTGCCGGTGGGGATAATCAGGGAATCCTAGGGCTGGAGGTCAGTTATGACAAGTATCTGGCCGGCCAGGACGGAAAGATTCTCACCACTACCAACGCTCGGGGGATTGAGATTGACGGGAAGAGCGAGGAGAGGATTGAGCCTGTGGCAGGGGCAAATCTGTACTGCAGCTTGGATGTGAATCTGCAGAAGTATGCCCAGCAGGCGGCGAAGAAGGTTATGAAGGCGAAGCAGGCCAAGAGCGTGCGGATTATCATGATGAATCCCCAGAACGGGGAGATTTATGCCATGGTGAATGTGCCGGAATTTAATCTGAATGAGCCCTATGAACTGAAGACGAAGAAGAAGGTCAGCAGCAAAAAAAAGCAGGAGCTGCTGAACCAGATGTGGAGGAACCATTGCATCAGCGACACCTATGAGCCCGGCTCTACATTTAAGGTCATCACCGCCACGGCGGCTCTGGAGGCAGGAGTGGTGAAAAATGAGGATCGCTTCCACTGTCCGGGATTCAAGGTGGTGGAGGACAGGAGAATCCGCTGCCATAAGACCACCGGCCACGGGGCGGAAAACTTCGTGCAGGGAGTGCAAAATTCCTGCAATCCCGTGTTTATCGAGGTGGGAGGCAGGCTGGGAGTGGATGGCATGTACCGCTATCTGAACCAGTTCGGCGTGCTGAAAAAGACCGGGGTGGATGTGCCGGGGGAGGCAGTGACCATCATGCACCAGAAAAAGAATGTGGGGGCGGTGGAACTGGCCACCATGTCTTTCGGCCAGTCCTTCCAGCTGACGCCCTTGCGTCTGCTGACCACGGTCAGCGGCATCATTAACGGGGGAAGGCGGATTACGCCACATTTTGGCGTGAAGATGGAGAGTGCCGATGAGAGTGCCGTGAAGGTGCTCTCCTATGAGGAGAAGGAGGGGATGGTGTCCCAGAGTACTTCTGAGAATATGAAAGTAATCCTAGAGAGCGTGGTCTCGGAAGGTTCCGGCTCCAAGGCGGCAGTGAAGGGCTATCAAGTAGGAGCCAAGACAGGAACGTCGGAGAAACTTCCCAGAAGCAGCAAGAAGTATATCGCTTCCACTCTGGGATTTGCCCCGGCAAAGAATCCCAAAGTGCTTGCCATCGTGCT
>CASGVX010000472.1 GCA_949346185.1 uncultured Lachnospiraceae bacterium | reverse complement strand
AACTGCTTGGACATGTTCCGGGAGATGTTCCTAGTTACAGGTTTGCAGAAGGCATCGGAAAAGGATGCGGCCGTGGTGGATGCCATGGATGTACTTCGGATGGCCACGGTGGGGGGCGCCAGGACTATGGGGTTGAAGGATTGCGATACGCTGTCTGTAGGGAAAAGGGCAGACATGATTATGATTGATTTGCAGCAGCCCAATATGCAGCCCTTGAACAATATTGCCAAAAATATCGTGTATAGTGGCAGCAAGCAGAATATCAAGATGACTATGATTGATGGAAAGATTCTGTATGAGGACGGGAAGTTTCATATTGGCGTGGAGGCAGAGGAAGTGTACCGCAAGGCAAATGAGAGCATTGCTCGCATGAAGGCGGAATGAGGACGAGTTCCAGCGTGGCGTGATGAAGGATTATGAACGGTTATTTTGTTGTTTCTCTCCGCATCAGGATGGGGGTGATCTTTTTGTGGATTACCCCATCTTGTGGTTTAGGGCGTCGTTTTTTTCGCTCATTCATCTGTTCCACCAAAAGAGACACTGCCTCAAATGCGATTTTATCAATCTGCTGCCCCACGGTACTGATGGGGATGATGGCCTCCTCCGCAATGGGGGAATCATCGAATCCTACAATATGGTATTCATCCGGCAACATTCCATATTTGCGGAAAATCATGTTTAGCATGATATTGGCATGGGTATCGTTTGCCATAAAAAGTCCCTTGTTTTTACCGGGATATTTGTTTCTAATGTAATTAAAAGTCTCCTGCATGCAATCTACGGTTTCCTGATAGGAGTTTCCTAGATTCTGCAAAATGAGTTCATGTTCCATATGATATTCCCTGCATATTTCCTGAAAGCCTGAAATACGTCCATAGGAGGGGGTAGATTTTGGAACGTCAGAATTGATATGCAGCAGGACATCGCAGTTGCTTTTAGCCAAAAGACTTGTGGCTTGTACCGCTCCCATATAGTTGTCAGTATTTACGCTGTTCACATACTTGTCCTCTCGTTCAATGGTAACGATAGGAATATTGCTGGCCGCCAGTTCCTGTGATGGGATGGCATGGCTTAATATAATCATGCCCTCGATTTTGTATGCCAGCAACTCTTGAATGTATTTTCGTTCTGTTTCCACGTTATCTGTGCTGACGAAAACTAAAAATTTATATCCAAATGTCTCATAGGTCTTTAGAATCTGGTTTAGCATTTCTGCATAATAATGGAGAAAGAGGTTGGGGATGATTATGCCGATAAATTCGCTCTTCCCATTGGCAAGCACCTTTGCCAGTTTGTTCTCCTGATAGTTTAGATCCACAAGGGCTTGGGCGATGATTTCCTGATTTTTTATTGTCAGGGAGTCCGGGTGATTAAAATATCTTGATATGGTCGTTTTTGAAAAATTGGTATATTTTGCGATGTCATCAAATGTCACTTTTTTCTTATTCATCGGGCAGTTACCTCCATATTCATTTAATCGGGCCGTTTCTCTTTCGAGAATCCTATCTCTAATATGT
>CASGVX010000471.1 GCA_949346185.1 uncultured Lachnospiraceae bacterium | reverse complement strand
ATACGTCCGGAAAAGAAGCCCTCTAAGAAGACGCTGCATCCCGGCGCCTGTGATTATAGAATTGCAGGAGGAGGATGATTTTAAGCTGACCAGACAGGAATTGCTGGATCATATCACGGACAGGACGAAATTGCTGGTGCTCCCCTTTCCTAATAATCCTACTGGCAGCATTATGACGAAGGAAGATCTGGAAGATATCGTAGATGTGATTATAGACCACGATTTGTATGTGATTTCCGATGAAATCTATTCGGAACTTACATATAATAGCACCCATGTGTCTATTGCCAGCTTCCCTGGCATGGGGGAGAGAACCATTGTCATCAACGGATTTTCCAAGTCCTATGCCATGACCGGATGGCGGCTGGGCTACGCCTGCGGCCCTAGAGTGATACTTGACCAGATACTGAAAATCCATCAATTTGCCATTATGTGCGCCCCCACCAACAGCCAGTATGCAGCAGTGGAGGCATTGCGCAATGGCGATGAGGATGTGGAGCGGATGCGCACTGCTTACAACCAGAGAAGAAACTATCTGATGAAAGCCTTTCGGGACATGGGGCTGCAGTGCTTTGAGCCCTTTGGTGCATTTTATGTATTCCCCAGCATCAAGCAGTTCGGGATGACTTCTGATGAGTTTGCCCGGAATCTTTTGCAGGAGGAAAAGATTGCGGTAGTGCCGGGTACGGCTTTCGGGGCTTCCGGGGAGGGCTTTGTGCGGATATCCTACGCCTACTCCATAGAGGATTTGAAGGGGGCGCTGGAGCGCATAGACTGTTTCATCCGAAGAATAAGCTAAAAGAATGCAGAATCGGAATGCTTCGTTGCTGAGCCGATATGTTTCGTTAAAGCCAACATCCTAAAGAAGTGTGGCGATATGAAAGTGTCAATGGGGGACTATTATGTTAAACATTGTTTTGCTGGAGCCGGAGATGCCTGCCAATACGGGGAATATCGGAAGAACCTGCTGCGCTACGGGAACCAGGCTGCATCTGATTGAACCCATGGGGTTTCGCATCAATGACAAGACATTGAAGCGGGCGGGGCTGGATTACTGGAATCAGTTGGATGTGACTGTCTATGATTGCCTGGAGGATTTCTTTGAGAAAAATCCCCGGGCGGTGGGGGAGATGTTTATGGCCACCACCAAGTCACGGAAGAATTACTCGGATGTGTCTTATCCAGAGGATGCCTATATCATGTTTGGGAAGGAGAGCGCAGGGATTCCGGAGGAAATCCTAGTGGACTATCAGGAGACTGCCATCCGCATTCCCATGAATGAGAATATCCGTTCCCTGAATCTGTCTAATTCTGTGGCAATCGTGCTCTATGAGGCGTTGCGGCAGAATGGATTCCGCCATATGCAGCAGGAGGGTAACTTGCATCGCTTGGAATGGAAGGGCTGAATAGCTTCAGATAAATAGAAAAAAAGGCTGTTTAGATTTCGAGAGAAATTTAAACAGCCTTTTTTGATCCCCTAATCCCTATCGTTTGCGGATTTTCAATATGAAAACGTCGGGGTTGCGCCTTGGTAT
>CASGVX010000470.1 GCA_949346185.1 uncultured Lachnospiraceae bacterium | reverse complement strand
CCACTTATTCTCCACAGGCATTCTTCATCCTTACATGCCCCACTTATTCTCCACAAGCATTCTTCATCCTTACATGCCCGACTTATTTTCCACAGGCATTCTTCATCCTTACATGCCCGACTTATTTTCCACAGGCATTCTTCATCTTCTCTTGTCTGACAATGGCAGACCTTTTCTTTTATCTCTGAGCCAAAATATAGATTCCGTGAAAAGATTATTCATTCAATCTAAACTGACATGCGGCCTCGAGGCGGCATTGACGCTATCAGCAGCAAAATCCTATGTATTTGCTTCGTCCTTTGGCGATATCAAGGTGTTCTACAAGCATAGAACACCTTGCGCCCCAAGCTGCCATAAGAGCAGCCCATTATTTTTTATAATCATACTGATATACAGTAACTGACAATGGCGGCAAATCCAACGCAATAGAATACTCCCTGTTATCACATGATGCTTTCTTTGCATTGATCACC
The DNA here is from genome assembly GCA_949346185.1 of uncultured Lachnospiraceae bacterium. Classification (GTDB taxonomy): domain Bacteria; phylum Bacillota; class Clostridia; order Lachnospirales; family Lachnospiraceae; genus Butyribacter. The sequence continues at coordinate 1,062 of CASGVX010000470.1, read as the reverse complement.
TTAGGGTTCTTCACTCCCGTACCACCGAACCGCAGCTCGTCAGAGGAAAGAATCTGCGTATACTTTCCTGCGCAAGGCACGCCGGTCATAAAACCGTCCCTCTGCACCGGAGTGAAATTGCAGACAAAAAGAAGCTGGTTCTTTACGGAACCTCCCCTCCTTACAAAGCTTACCGTGCTCGTCTCAGCGTTATCCACGCTCATCCACTCAAATCCCATATTGTTGTAATCATTCAGGTACAGCGCATCATACTTCTTGTACAGCTTATTCAGTTCCCTCACGAAATCCTGCATCTGCTTGTTGTACTCTTCTCCCAGCAGATCCCAATCCAGGCTTCTCTCCTCGCTCCACTCCCTGTACTGGGCAAATTCCTGACCCATGAAGAGCAGTTTCTTACCCGGATGGCCATACATAAATCCATATGCCAGACGCAGATTAGCAAACTTATCATCAATCTCCCCGGGCATCTTATTAATCATAGAGCATTTTCCATGAACCACCTCGTCATGGGAAAGCACCTGGATGAAATTCTCGCTGTAAGCGTACTGCATGCTGAATGTCAGCCTATTGTGATTGCCAGAGCGGAACAAAGGATCCATGGACATATACTCAAGAAAGTCATTCATCCATCCCATATTCCACTTAAAGAGAAATCCAAGCCCTCCCATGGAAACTGGCGCGCTAACTCCCGCCCACGCCGTTGACTCCTCTGCAATCAGCAAAGTTCCTGGCGCCCGGTAACTCAGTTCATTGTTCATATGATGGAAAAATTCAATAGCATCATGATTCTCATTGCCGCCTTCCTCATTGGGAAGCCATTCCCCATCATCCTTTCCATAATCCAGATAGAGCATAGATGCCACCGCATCCACCCGGAGCCCGTCCACATGGAACTCCTTCAGCCAGAACAGGCCGTTCGCCAATAGAAAGTTCTTGACCTCCCGCTTGCTGTAATTAAATATCAATGTGCCCCAGTGGGGATGCTCTCCCCTCCTCTTATCGGGATGCTCATAGAGAGCCTGTCCATCAAAGTATGCAAGGCCATGGGCATCTCTGGGAAAA
>CASGVX010000469.1 GCA_949346185.1 uncultured Lachnospiraceae bacterium | reverse complement strand
AAAGTTCCTGCCCTGTCGCCTGCCAGCAATACCTTCGGCAGAATATCTGCCAATTTCCATGGGTAATGTTTCTCCGCAATGTGTTCCTGAAACTTCCCAATCATGCCTTCATCATAATTCTTCGTCTTAATATCAATGGGGAACATGCCGGAGGCATCTCCAACGCCCAGCACCTTCTCCCCCGTGAGCTTCCAGTGGATATATCCCGCCAGCGTCGTGAAGAATGCCACGCTGCCAACATGCTCCTCCTCATTTAAAATCGCCTGATACAGATGGGAAATGCTCCATCTCTCCGGGATATTATACTGGAAAAGTTCTGTCAATGCCTTGGCAGCTTTCCCCGTAGTGCTGTTCCTCCAAGTCCGAAAGGGCACGAGAAGTTCCCCCTCGCTGTCAAACGCCATGTATCCATGCATCATGGCACTGAATCCAATGGCTCCAATCTTTTTTAGGGAGGCGCCATACTTTTCCTTCACATCTGCCAGCAGATTTCCATAACTGTCCTGCAGCCCCTTCCAGATATCCTCCAGAGAATATGTCCAAAAGCCATTTTCCAGACGATTTTCCCAGACATGTCCTCCCGATGCAATGGGATTGTGCCCCTCATCAATCAGCACCGCCTTAATTCTGGTAGAGCCAAACTCAATTCCAAGCACTGTCCTGCCGCTCTCAATCGCCGCCTTACTATCACCCATATCCTTACCTCTTTTCTGCGCCGTCCTGTCCCTGTCCCCACCTGCAGCAGACAGCGCCAAGCCACAGGCTCTCCCATATCAATAATAACAATTTTTCTCATTAGATACTACTTCCATGCAAAAAAACTTCGCTCCTTGCCCTGCGCCTGACTTTACATTTTCAGCAAAATCATTAGAGGTAACCACATGGATTACCTCTAAATCATCTACAGCTAAGCTTGAATGCACTCTCGCCATGCCACTAGCACAACAAACCTGCTTATGCTTTCTTTTTTATCTTTCCGATAATAGCCTGCAGCACAATGAAGAAGCAGAGCAGCGCAGATAATACGATGCGCACCCACCAGCTGGATAGCGTTCCCTGAGTGGTGATCAACTGCTGAATCGTGCCCTTGATCAATACGCCAAAGATGGTTCCAAAGGGCGTGCCCACGCCGCCGCTCAGCAGCGTGCCGCCGATAACCGATGCGGAGATGGCATCCATCTCCAGCCCTTTGGCCTGCTCCACGAATCCGGAACAACTGTTCAGGCAGAAAAGGAATCCACCACATCCGGCTAGGAATCCACTCATCACATATGCCTTGAACTTCGTCTTCTTCACATTCAAGCCCATCATCATCGCACTCTGGGCATTTCCACCCACGGCATATACTTCCCTGCCGAACTTGCTAAACTTCATAATCAATGCCACGATCAGCACGATAATCAGCGCAATCAACACGGAGGGGAACACGTAGGCTGGAAGAAATTTCCCTCGCTTGCTGTAGGAGCCTATGGGAAGGTAAATCTTATAATTTGCCCATGCAAGGAAGGTCTTGTTCTTAATCGCAATCATCTCCGTGCTGATC
>CASGVX010000468.1 GCA_949346185.1 uncultured Lachnospiraceae bacterium | reverse complement strand
AGGCTGAGATGGCCATCGAGATGGCAGACGTGGTGATGTTCGTGGTGGATGTGAAACAGGGGCTGGTGGATGCGGACTACCAAGTGGCAGATATGTTGCGGAAGGCCAGAAAAGACGTGGTTCTGGTGGTCAATAAGGTGGACAATTTCGATAAGATGGAATCGGATGTCTATGAATTTTACAATCTGGGCATCGGGGAACCCTATCCCGTATCTTCCGTGGCAAAGCTGGGCATTGGGGATATGCTGGACGAGGTGACGGCTCTCTTTCCCAAGGGCGTGGAGGAAGAGGAGGATGAGCGCCCCCGGGTGGCTATCGTGGGCAAGCCCAATGTGGGGAAATCCTCCATTATCAATAAGCTGCTGGGGGAGGACAGGGTAATCGTGTCGGATATTGCGGGCACCACTAGGGATGCCATTGATACGCCGATTACCTGGGATGACAGGGAATATGTGTTCATAGACACTGCCGGCCTCAGGAGGAAGAATAAAATAAAAGAAGAGATTGAGCGGTATAGCATCCTGCGCACGGTGTCTGCGGTGGAACGGGCAGACGTAGTGATTCTGGTCATTGATGCCACCGAGGGAGTGACGGAGCAGGATGCGAAGATTGCCGGCATTGCCCATGACAGGGGCAGGGGGATTATTATTGCGGTGAACAAATGGGATGCGGTGGAGAAGGATAACCATTCGGTGAAGAAGTATACCAATGAGATACGCAATATTTTGTCTTTCATGCCCTATGCGGAGATCCTGTTCATCTCAGCGGAGACGGGACAGAGGCTGCCGAAGATTTTTGACGTGCTGGACGTGGTCATCCAGAATCAGCAGATGCGGGTGGCTACCGGGGTTTTGAATGAGATTCTCACCGAAGCGGTGGCCATGCAGCAGCCACCTTCCGACAAGGGGCGCAGACTGAAGATTTTCTATATGACCCAGGTGAGCGTCAAGCCGCCCACGTTCGTGCTTTTTGTGAATGACAAGCGTCTGATGCACTTTTCCTATACAAGGTATCTGGAGAATAAGATTAGGGAGGCTTTCGGCTTCGGCGGCACATCCCTGCGTTTCCTGATTCGGGAGAGAAAAGCATGAGAAAGGCAGCAAAGCTGCTTTTCTCATGTGGAAAGAACGTCGATCTTGCGTTATTCTACGCATATGTTCTATTTAAGGGAGGAATGAGTGAATGAATATGTGGGAGTTTGCCGTGTGCCTGTTTGCAGGGTATTTTTGCGGATGCATTTCCAGCGGCTATTTTGTGGGGAAGTTTTTCAAGAAGGATATCAGGAGCTTGGGAAGCGGCAATGCGGGAACTACCAATGTACTGCGCAATTTTGGAGCCATTCCCGCCATCATTACCTTTGTGGGGGATTTGGCAAAGGCAGTAGTGCCTATTTTGATTATCCGCCTCTGCATCCCCTTTGCCAATCCATGGTATCTCTTGTGCCTTTACTGTGGATTAGGGGTGGTGCTGGGACACAATTATCCCTTCTATCTAGGATTTAAGGGGGGGAAGGGAATTGCGGTGACAGCGGCGGTGGTCATGTC
>CASGVX010000467.1 GCA_949346185.1 uncultured Lachnospiraceae bacterium | reverse complement strand
AAAGGTCATGCAGAATCCGGAATTGTCAAAGAAGCCAGAAGTAATTTTTCGTTCAATGACATGGGGAAATATTTTTCCGCTCTGAGTAATGAAGCAAATATGCGTGGTTTGTCGGAGGCATGGCTGATTTTTGGGATATCAGACAGTAAAGAGTTTGTGGGAACGAATCGGTATGCGAAGTGGTACTTGATTTGAAGGCAATTCAAATCATAGCAACGGTTCAGCATGCGTTTTTTTGTAGATGTGGCAGCTCCGGATGTGTTTGTCTGCATGAATAATTATCATGTGCGATTGATTGCCCCGGCCCAGATGTCGGATGAAGAAATAAGGAATGGCTTGAGATTGTGCCATAGAAAATTTTTCGGGCTTGGTGGAGTTCATCACAGAGGGTGGTGAACTTCTTTTTTGATGCGGAAAAAATCAGGTTTGTCTCGAAAAATACAGGATTCGCCATAATGAGACAGGAAATTGCCGGGTATGTGTTACAATGAGACCCACAGGCAGGTGAAAGCCGCCTTTGGGCGGTAGAATGAGAGGGGAAATGAAAAAGAAACAAGACGAATTCTTTACTGGGATCTACAATGAGACATATAATGACCTCGGCAAATTCGTGAGCAGAAGAACCAGAAATCCCGGTATGTCTGAAGATATTCTGCAGGAAGTGTATCTGGAGGCGTTCCGCCACCTTGATGATCTGAAAACGCATGAAAATCCGGTTGGCTGGATCTATAAGACGGCATATAACAAAATTAAGAAAATGAACAGTATCTATAACAGGCATGCTTTTTATGAGACCAGTCTGGAAGAAGGAGTGGATCAGGAGGTTTGGGATCACGGCGAGCTTGTGGAGCTGGAAGAATACCGGACGGCGCTGAGGGAAGATGAATACGAGATCCTGATTAAGAAATATGTGGAGGGCTACTCCCATAAGGATCTGGCACAAGTAAGCGGCAGTAGCGTGGCGGGAAGCAAGATGAAGCTTTCCCGTATTATAAATAAATTGAAAAAAATATGCCGGATCGTGTTACTTTTTGTGAGATTTTAGGAATTGACTGATAAGGAGGATTTTATGGAGTCGGATACGAAAGCTCCCAAATATACAGACAGGGCAGGTGATGACCAGGACTTAAGGGAAGAACTGAACAGGGCGATCGATAGAGAGCTAGAAAAACCGCCGGAGAAGATAGACCATGCCAAAATAGATTCCATGATTGGGCTGCTGGATCAGATGGATGGCCGGGGAAATGAAAAGATCATGGAAAGAGACGAATTTGCCAGAAAATACCTTAACGGATATGTGAATCCTCCAAAGGGTTCGCCTCTTGGAAGAGTGAGGGCTGCAGTGGTATTGGCGGCAGCGGTGCTCTTTCTGGGAGTCTGCAATTTTATTTCGGTCAGGGCGACAAGCAAAGGTATTTTTACCAATCTGAAGGAGAAGGTCTATATTGTGTATTTTGATGTCTTGAAGAACAAGGACCGGGAGAAGCCAAGCCGTGACAGGGCGGGGGAGTTTCAGGAGATCGTGGATATGGAGGAAAACATCTGT
>CASGVX010000466.1 GCA_949346185.1 uncultured Lachnospiraceae bacterium | reverse complement strand
AGAAACATATAGCATTCACTTGTCGCCAAAGTGCCAGTACGCTAGGTCGGATTAAAAATTCTTGCCACCTTTGCTATTCTAGATTTGATTTGTGTCAAAATCGTTTCAATCTTCTAAAATATTATTGTCAATCAACGACTCCGCCACCCGCAAGTCATAGGGATAGGTAATCTTGATATTGTATACCTCTCCCTGCACCAGATGCACCTGCTCCCCCTTGATGACGCAAATCTTGGAGGCATCCGTAAGGATTTTCTTCTCCTCCTCCGTCAGGGACTGATAAAGCTCCCGCAGCCTCTTGGCCCGGAATGTCTGCGGCGTCTGCCCCTGATACATATTGCTTCGGTTGGGTATCTCAGAAATCACCTGGCCATCCCCGCTGGATACAATGGTATCAGTGGAGGGAATCACCGTGTCCACTGCCCCATATTTCTTCCCATAGTCAATATTCTCCTGAATAATCCTTCGGGTGAGGAAGGGACGAACGGAATCATGGGTGACAATCAGCGTCTCATCATCCAGCCCATAGGACTCCTCGATATATGCGATGGCATTCATCACCGTCTCGTTTCTGGTATCTCCCCCGGTCACCACCGCCACCTGTCCTGCCTGTTCCGGGCAATATTTCTGAATCAAGCTCTCCGTGTGGGCCACCCAGGGCTGGGGGCACAGCACCAGCAGCTTTTCAAATTCCTCCTGCTGCAAAAATTTCTCCAAGGTGTAAATCAATATGGGCTTCCCCCCCACATGGATGTACTGCTTGGGCTTCTCCACATTTCCCATGCGGCTGCCGATTCCCCCTGCCAAAATCACTCCAAATACCATACAAATAACCCTGCCTTTCCACAACCTGCCTTTTTCTTCACTCTTCCATCATGCCAGTTTCACTGGCACCTTACATGCTTTCCTTCTCGTTGATATAATTAATCAGCCCCTCCGCCTGAATGATTTTCTGCATGAAGGGAGGGAATGCCTGCCCCTTGTATTCCGTCCCCTTTGTCCTGTCATATATCATCCCGCTGTCAAAGTCAATCTCCACCTGATCTCCCGCCTCGATCTCCTTCGCCGCCTCCGGGCACTCGATGATGGGCAGCCCGATATTGATGGCATTGCGGTAGAAGATTCTTGCAAAGGTCTCTGCAATCACGCAGCTGATGCCAGATGCCTTGATGGCGATGGGCGCATGCTCTCTGGAGGAACCGCAGCCAAAGTTCTTATTAGCCACCATGATATCCCCATTCTTCACTCTCTTTACAAAATCCGGGTCAATATCCTCCATGCAGCTCTTTGCCAATTCCTCCGGGTCGGAAGAATTGAGATATCTGGCCGGAATAATCACATCTGTATCCACATTGTCACCATACTTATGTACTGTACCATTTGCTTTCATTATGATTACCTCACTTTCTATATCCAAACGCGCGCCTTAAAGTCCCAGTTCTGACGGTTCCGAAATCTTTCCTGTCACGGCGCTGGCTGCCGCCACTGCCGGGCTTGCAAGATACACCTCAGATTCCACATGACCCATGCGCCCCACAAAATTCCTGTTGGTGGT
>CASGVX010000465.1 GCA_949346185.1 uncultured Lachnospiraceae bacterium | reverse complement strand
CGACACGCTCCACACTGTCGGAAAGGGTGCGCAGCTTTACGGCTTCTATTGGGGGACTTTGCATTCCAAGGGCTTCTGCCTGTGATTGTGGGCTATGCGGCTGTGATTTCATTGATGGTGGTGAAGGCCTTGTCCCTGTGGAGATGTCGTCGGGAATGGGGAAGGGCGGCAGTGCTTGTTATGTGCGGCGGCGTGCTTTTTCTGCTGTCGGATATGGTCCTTCTCTTTTGGATGTTTGGCAGGGGGATGCCTAGGGGAGTGCAGTATGCCAGCTTGCTGGTCTACTATATGGCACAGGGCTGCCTGGCTGCCTCTCTGTCCCGGGATGGCCGGAGTATTCTGTCCCCACAGAAGAAAGTATGAGGGTGCTGTGCTGGCAGAATTCTCTTTTTGCGTATGCATATTTCCCTCATGGCTGCCATGACCTAGGCAATCACCGTGATATGTCAGCAGGGGCAGCTTATTATTACGAAAGATGAAGCAAGGGATTCAGAGGTGGCAAGTGGATGAGAGAGGTGACCTCAAAGGCAACCAAGTCTTGGAAATGCTCTTCCTCTCCGCATGCCGATAGCTTGTATCCGGGAATATTGTATTCCATGAGGTGGCAGGGGATTATTGTGCCATCTCGGCGCACGCTTAGATTTTCAGAGCCTAGGAGGATTTCAAAACAATTCAAAGGAAGATGCAGTCCTTCTCCCGTCATCTTGATGTAGCTCTCTTTCAGCGTCCACAGGCGATAAAATGCCTCGATCCGTTTCTCTTGTTCCAGCGTATTCAAATAATCTGCTTCATTTTGGTGAAAAAATCGTTCTGCCAGTCCCTCTGGCTCCTCTTCTATTTTTTCTATATCACAGCCCACTCTTTTTTCTCCCACGGCACAGATTGCCCAATCAGCAGAGTGGGATAGATTGAAATATATGTTCTCTGCCATGGGTTTTCCATATGAATTTACTTGAATATTATCAGGGGAGGCACCATGCAGGGGGAGAATTTTCTGCAGCAGAAGCCCCGCCCCCAGGCATCTTTTTCTATCGTTTGGCTGGAGGTACTGCATGGTTTTTTCCCTCCGCTGCGCGCATAAATAGTCAAGGATTTCTGGGGATTCATTTGGGTCAGGAATATTTTTGATATTTGTCGCATATAGATGTATCATTTTTGCTGGGCTGAAGGAATTCTTTTTCCTCCATCACTTTCTTAAGATTTTTCTTCTATAGATCATTATACTCTCAAGTATTCTTTTGTCAAATCATACCACTACACCTGCGTTTTTGGCAGATATGTGCGAAAAAAAGGGAATGCCAGCGCATTCCCTTGCAAGAATTTTCTTCGAAAATTCTTGTTGGCATACTGCCGTATTTCGAGCAATTTCCTATACGGTAAAAAAGAGGGTATGCAACAGGGCATATCCTCTTTTTTATACGCGTGCTAGGGAATTAGTGCTGGCCGCAATCGTATCCGTCGTCAATCATTTTTACTTTGGTAACGGAGAGACCGGCATCAGCCTTTACGATGACATCGCCCAAGCCAATATTGTCATGTGCATTATTATGGTAACTGTAGCG
>CASGVX010000464.1 GCA_949346185.1 uncultured Lachnospiraceae bacterium | reverse complement strand
TACAGGCTGATGCCGCTATTTTCATCTATGATATCCAGCTTCAGCTGCCCCTGCTCATTGATCTGCCTCTGGCCATCGGCATATTCCATATCCTGGGACACGATTCCATCAACGCTGTCATACGCCTGGGACAGCAACTTGACTTTTTTGCTCTCGTAAAAGGGAGACAGCAGCACGTAATTCATCACCCAGAACGCAATCAGAATAATCCCCATCAGCAGAATCATAATCATAATCAATTTCGTCCTGACAGAATGCCATCCATTGACGCAATATCCCTCCTTTTCCCCTCTCTGCCTGTTCTTCATCCCTCTGATCACTATCTCCTCCCGCTTTTTCCCGGATGACCCCCTGCCTTGCGCCACCATCCGCAACGCCCCATCCCATTCTGGGACAGACCAGCGCCCCGCCCGGTCATTGACCCTCGCAAATAACAGTTACTCCGCCTCAAACTTATACCCCATGCCCCAAATTGTCTTGATGTATGCCCCCTTATCCCCCAGTTTGTTCCGCAATTTCTTCACATGGGTGTCGATCGTCCGGGCATCCCCGAAATAATCATAATTCCATACATTATTCAGTATCCTCTCACGGGACAGAGCCACGCCCTGATTGTTCACAAAATAGGTGAGCAGTTCAAATTCCTTGAAGCTAAGCTCCACATTCTTTCCGTCGATCACCACCTCGTGAGCCGCTTGGTCAATGAGGATCCCCCCCACCTCCATCCGTTCCTCGCTTCCCAGATTGGCCCGGCGCAGAATCGCCTCCACCCGAGCCACTAAAATCTTGGGGCTGAATGGCTTGGAAATATATTCGTCCACTCCCAGTTCAAAACCTAGGAGTTCGTCCTTCTCATCGCTTTTTGCCGTTAGCATGATGATGGGCACCTGGGAGAAATGCCTGATTTCCCTGCAGGTCTCCCAGCCATCCATCTTCGGCATCATCACATCAAGAATCACTAGGGCAATCTCCTTATGCTCAAAGAAAATCTCCACTGCCTCCTCCCCGTCGCCAGCTTCCAGCACCTCATATCCCTTCTTTGCCAGAAAGTCCTTCACCAGCTTCCGCATCCTCTGCTCATCGTCCACCACCAAAACTTTCAACTGTTCCATATGCGTTCTCCCTTCCCAGGCTTTTGTCCATTCTTCCTATGATAGATTGACGGCGCAAAACCAGCGCCTTTTATCAGAGATTGCTTTGCAATTTCTGATAAGTTATATTAGCAGATAAATATGTACAAAATGTGTAGGAGCTCGCAAAGCAAACCGCTACACATTTTTCACTGTCTCCAACCTCTATTTCCGGGAATCCTGCCTGCTCTCAACACCGGCCTCCCGTTCCTTCTCCTTCTTCTCCACCGCATCTTCCCTCTCTTCCAGCGACTCCTCCCACTCCTGATATTCGTTGAGAAGCTCCTCCCGCATCTTCTCTTTATAATTGGTAAAATAAGTAAAGACAGAATACTGGTTATTGTAAGTAATCGCCATCATTCCCACAACAACCACCAACAGTACGCCAATCAGAAGATTTTTAACAAGATTGCCTCCCCTAGCCTTCTCATATGCCTTCCTG
>CASGVX010000463.1 GCA_949346185.1 uncultured Lachnospiraceae bacterium | reverse complement strand
CATCCGGGAAAGATGCTTCTGGTGGATACGGTGAAGGGGGAGCTGATTGCGGATGAAGTGCTTAAGGAGGAATATGCCTCCCGCCAGCCCTATGGGGAATGGCTCAATAATAATTTGGTGACATTGAAGGAACTCCAGATTCCCAACCAGAAGGTGATGGAATTTTCTGGCGAGGAGCGGGCAAGGCTGCAGAAGGCTTTTGGATACACCTTTGAGGAGTATAAGACTTCCATCCTTCCCATGGCGCAAAATGGAGCGGAACCCATCGCATCCATGGGAACGGACTCTCCCCTGCCCATGCTTTCCAATAAGCCCCAGCCTTTGTTCCATTACTTCAAGCAATTATTTGCCCAGGTGACTAATCCCCCCATTGATGCCATTCGGGAAGAGATTGTCACCTCCACAAGCGTTTACATTGGCCAGGATGGAAATTTGCTGCAGGAAAGGGCAGAAAATTGCAAGGTCTTGAAGGTGAATAATCCTATTCTAACAGATACGGATCTTTTGAAAATAAAGTATATCAAAAAAGAGGGGTTCCAGAGTGAAGTAATTCCCATTACTTACTATAAAAACACTTCTCTGAAAAAAGCGCTGGATCATCTTTGCTTAGAGGCTGACAGAGCCTATAAGGGCGGGGCGAATATTCTGATATTAAGCGACAGGGGAGTGGATGAAAACCATGTGGCCATTCCTTCCCTGCTGGCAGTTTCCACCATGCAGCGGCATCTGGTGACCACTAAGAAGCGGGAGAGCGTGGCGATGATTATCGAGACGGCAGAGCCTAGGGAGGTACATCATTTTGCCACTCTGCTGGGCTATGGCGCTGCCGCCATCAACCCCTATCTGGTCCACAGTACCATCAAGGAACTGATTGACAATGGGATGCTAGACAAGGACTACTATGCGGCGGTGAACGATTATGATTCCGCAGTGATTCATGGAATTGTAAAGATTGCGTCAAAGATGGGAATTTCTACCATCCAGTCTTATCAGGGGTCCAAGATTTTTGAAGCCATCGGCATCTCCGAAGATGTGGTGAAGGAATATTTTACAGATACGGTTTCCTGCGTGGGAAGCATTACTTTGGAAGATATCCAGCGGCAAGTCAATGACCAGCACTCCACCGCCTTTGACCCCTTGGGGCTGTCTGTGGATCTGAATTTGGAGAACAGGGGACAGCACAAGGCTAGGGGAAATAAGGAGGAGCATTTATATAATCCTGAGACGATTCATTTGCTGCAGCAATCAGCCTGGACGGGAAATTACCAACTCTTCAAGATGTATTCCAAGACGGTAGATGAGAGGGAAAACATTGTCACCCTCCGCAGCATGCTGGACTTTGCCTATCCCAAGAAGGGGATTTCCATTGACGAGGTGGAAAGCGTGGATGAGATCGTGAAACGATTCAAAACAGGCGCTATGTCCTACGGCTCCATCTCTCAGGAGGCTCATGAGACCTTGGCCATTGCCATGAACCATCTCCATGGGAAATCCAACAGCGGAGAGGGGGGAGAGAGCTTGGAGCGTCTCGCTACTGCGGGGGAGGAGAATGATCGTTGCTCTGCCATCAAGCAGGTGGCTTCCGGGCGTT
>CASGVX010000462.1 GCA_949346185.1 uncultured Lachnospiraceae bacterium | reverse complement strand
CGCGGTACTCCCCATAGGTGTCCACCTTCCGTTCTGCTTCCGCCGGGCGCACGCCCGCCATCAGCAACGCTCCTGCCAATAATAGTCCTGCTACTGCTCTTTTACTCATCGTTTCCTATCCCTCTCTCTCTGCCAGATGCCAAGCAGCATCTTCGGAAATTCTTCCATCACCATTCTCTGCCCTGCCCCGAAGGCATTCTCCGCCCATAACATATCGCATTGGTATGCTTACCGCTTCCCCGTACTGCCGAATCCTCCTCTGTCCTCTCCCGCCAGATGCTCCACTTCCTGAAATGTGATTTTCGGCTGATTTTCCACAATGCGGAACTGGCAGATCCTGTCATTCAGCCGAATCCGAGTATCCCGCATGGCAATCACCGGCACATACCACATGTCGTTATCCCCGCAATAAGAGCCATCAATCACTCCCATATGATTTGCCTGAATAATCCCGAAATTCTTGTAGGTGCTGCTGCGGGGCACCACATGAGCCTCATATCCCTCAGGCAGCTCCATGGCAATCCCTAGGGGAATCAGCCGATATTCCCCCTGCTTCAGCATCATGTCCTCCGCCGCCCGCAAGTCAATCCAATCGGACTTTCCATCAATGTAGTCCAGCTTGTCTATTTTGTCTGTAAAATACTTGATTCTTATGCATTCTGTCTTCTGATTCATCTCGATTCCCTGCCATTCATTGAAAATATTCTCGCGGTATTCCCGGGGATTCCTCCCCCTGTTCCGCCAACGCTGTCAAAACCCACAATTTTTAGTATAACAAGGATGTCCATAAAAAACAACAGATTCTTCCGAAAAATATAACAAATCAATATCAGTCGTTGCTATTCACGGTAAAATATAAAAAGGAAAAACCCTTGACAAGAAAACGAAGAAGTTATAACATAGTTTTGAAAACTAGATATAAAAGTCTTTGTGACTTTGTTCGACAAAAATCATATCAATGTAAACAGCGTGCAGATAAATATCCTTTATCTTGCAGAAATGAGGTGGATTATGAACTTAAAACCGTTGCGAATCGGAGAGATGCAGATACAGTATCCCATTATCCAAGGGGGGATGGGGGTTGGAATCAGCAGGAGCCATCTGGCAGGGGCAGTATCTGCTAACGGCGGGCTGGGGATTATCTCCACCGCCCAGATTGGATATGACGAGCCTGACTTTGAGAAAGACCAGGAGGCTGCCAATTTAAAGGCCGTGGAAAAGCATATCAGGGCGGCAAAGGAGATTTCCCATGGAAAGCCGGTAGGGGTGAATATCATGGTGGCGACCAAGGATTATCCGGCGTATGTGAAGGCGGCGGTAGAGGCCGGCGTGGATGTGATCATTTCCGGCGCAGGACTTCCAGTAAAACTGCCGGAGTATGTGGGAGATTCCGGGTGCAAGATTGCCCCCATCGTATCCTCGGAAAAGGCAGCTCGTCTCATGCTGCGAAACTGGGAGAAGAAGTATCAGCGCACCGCAGACTTTATTGTGATTGAAGGCCCCAAAGCGGGAGGGCATCTGGGCTTTTCTGCAGACAATGTGGAGAAGATTACCTCGGAAGAGTATGACGTGGAGATCGAGAACATCATTGCCG
>CASGVX010000461.1 GCA_949346185.1 uncultured Lachnospiraceae bacterium | reverse complement strand
GCTGGAAAGCCTCTTGCACCAGTCCATGGACGAATACGAGGTAATCGTTGTGAACGATGGGTCTTCGGATGGGACATTGGATATACTGAGAAGATACGAGGCTGAAAATCCGATTCTCCGCGTGATTGATCAGGAAAACGGTGGACCTTCCGCTGCCAGAAATGCGGGGCTTGACGTGGCAGAGGGAGAGTATGTCTATTTCTTTGATGCAGATGACATTCTGGAGCTGGATGCCCTGAGTTCCCTCTATGGCTGCGCAGTGCATATGAAGGCGGATTTGGTGATTGCCAAGTATGATATTTTCAATCGTTTTCGCACCTTTCCGGTAAACGGCATCAATGGCTTGGTGAAGACGAAGCGGATTAAGAAATATGATCCTCGTATTCTGTGGACATTCTCCCTATGCAATAAATTATTTCGGCGAAAATTGATTGAGGAGCATTCCCTGCGCCTGCCCCCCATTTCCTACTCGGAGGATGGTGCCTTTCTGATGGAGTATATCTATCACACCAAGAGAATTACAGGATTGGACAAGGTGGTATTCCATTACCGCAGGATGTATGACGGGATACCGGAGTCTATCACCGCTTCCGTGTCCCCCCAGAAGATTCGGGATTATATCCAGGCCCACCGACTGATTTACCAGTCGGCTGAGAGAAGCCTGCTGAAGGATTATCCTCGCTTTGCCACGCTGGAAGAGGTGGCGGAGAAGGAGGAGTCCATCCATAAATATTTGAATGAGATTGGCAGGAAGGAACTGCAAATCCTCTTAGACCAGTTTTACGCCAAATTCTGGAAGCTGGAGCGGGAAACGGTGCAGCTTTTGGTGGATGAGATCAATACCAGGCTGTCCATGCTGGATATGCGGGACATCTCCCTCCTGCAGGATGGCCATCCGGAATTTTCCCTTTTCCGCATCCCGGTTTCCCAAGAGGAGGTGCTGGCGCAGGCTCACTTTACCGTTGCTCTCTATGGGGACGAGGATTGCCGGGAAGATTTTCTGAATACATTGGATAGCCTCCTGCTGCAGAATCTGGTAACGATGATTCTGGTCTTGCCCAGTTCTGCCGAGAAGATGATTCGGGAAAATGATATGATGCAGGGAAATATTACCTTCCTGGAGGCTGGCAGTGAGAGGGAATTGTATTACAAGGCTCTGCGCCAGGCAAAGACGCCTTATATAACCTTTGGCGCTAGGAAGATTGCCTATGTGAATAATGCTTTCAAATACGTGGTGAAGAGATTTATCAAATCTTCGGCAGATTTTCTGATCGAACTAATCTATCACAGGAATTATGGCGACATCCAGGCAGTTCTTTTGAATCGCAGGGCCATGGATTCCCTGAAGCTGGGAATCGAGGAGAATCCCTTCCTGTGCATGGACAACACCTTGGGAAATAAATTCTTCAAGGTGGATTTTCTCCGCCAGTTTTCCTTTGACGAGGAGAGGCATCTGAAAGAGTATTTGGGTACCTTCTACCGAACCGGGTATTTTCCTTTCAAAAATGACGGCGTGGTGCTCTACGAGGATCAGGAGGAGAATTTTACGGAGTATGTGGGCACGCCTAAGACGATTGCCTTCATGCGGGAGTATTTGAGGGAGA
>CASGVX010000460.1 GCA_949346185.1 uncultured Lachnospiraceae bacterium | reverse complement strand
GCGAAAAAAGAACATGCCCGGCCTCCCACCGTCCTTGCGGAGTGGAGCAGATTAGAGTTGATAAACACGCAATCCCCAGACCGCAACGCATACTCTCTTTCCTCAATGGTAAAGATAATCTCCCCCTTGGTGAGCACCAGAAATTCAAACTCCTGATGCCAGTGCAGATAGAAAATGGCATTGGTGCCTTCCGGGTACTCCATCTTATGCAAACCCACGGGAAGTTCCACCGTTCCATGGCGCTGCTTTTCTTCATATGATTTTTTGTTTGCCATCCTATTGCCTCATTTCTGCCCGGCCAACTGTGTTGGTCATTTATCAATTTCTTTGTCGCTGTACTGCTCCACGATTTTTAATATTTCCTCCCTATGCTCCGGCTGCTGCGCCACCAGTTGGTCAATCTGCTTCACGCAGTCCGACTTGATATTCTCATTGTATTCGATGCGCTCTCTGAGAATCTGGCGGCGGGCATTAAGCTCGTGGCGGATTTCCACCATCTCCCGGTTGTCCACGATGGCAAGCACCTGCCCAGTCCAAACCTCGCTGTCCTTCAACCCCTGCTGCCGCAGCAGCGTCACTAGGGCATCGCAGTAATAATTCAGCTGCTCCGTATTCTCCCGGAACTTCCTCTCATACTCTTTCACCTTGCAGTATTCATTCCAGAAATGCTCAAACTCCGCCCCATTCCTGACGCCGAATTTCTCTCTGTCATACTCCAGCACATTCAAGTTGTTTACGCACTTAATCTTCACCCGGTTCAGAAGAAGAATCGCCTTGTCCATCTTCCTATCTGCCAAGGTCATGCCCTTGCGGTTCCTGTTGGATTCTACAAAAATCACCGTAGCGGATATGGCCGCCAAAAGCACTGTGGCCAGATAGGGAAATGTCATATCCGCCTTTAGCGTATAATAGGCTGCCACAAAGAGGGCAAACATGGAAACTATCAGAAATATCAGCAGCTTTGCCAGTTTCTTCAGGGCATTCTGCCGCTCCACAATCTCCCTCTTTTCCTTTCTAATGTTCTTCTTCTCTTGGTGGAGCTTGTCCAAATCCCCCTCAATCAGCTTCTGGTAGTTCTCTGCCTCATACATCCGCTTAATTTCATCCACCAAATCATCTTCGTATGGCTCAAAGCGACGAATCACAGCCTCCGGAATAGAGAGATTCCTATTCTTATATTGGCTGCGCTCTCTGGTCAGCCGGACGATATTTTTCCCATAATCCAGAAGCTGCCTTCTCTCCTCCCCCTGGATTCGATCAATCTTTTGAATGTCCAGCAGGGAATCTGTCACCTCCTGGTACTCATCCCGTATTCCCCCAATCTGCTTCTCTGCCTCCCGGATTGCCTCGCAGCAGTCCGTCACATACCGCTTTCTGTCGTCACTATAGACTGGTTTCACCACTTCCCGCTCATACAGTTCCGGATTCTTTTCAGAGGGATTTTCCTCCTCCTGCACGCCCTCCTCTCCATCCTCTTCCCGGGCTTTCTTTTTCTGCTCCCGCAGGGCATCCAGCTTCTCCCTGGCCTGCTGCTCCAGAAGGGCCTCTTCCTCCTCCATCCGTCTTTTCTTTCTTCTATTCCAAAAAGCCATGCCGCTCCTCCATTTTAGATGCTAATCTGC
>CASGVX010000459.1 GCA_949346185.1 uncultured Lachnospiraceae bacterium | reverse complement strand
TTTTCCGCCACCTTGCCGGGAGCTGCCAGCACGACTTCCTCTAAGCTGCTGTCGATGGCATTGTCCTCTTCGCTGTTTGCCTCGGCCTTATTCTCCAGCACGCCCCCCAGATATTTATTGCTCATGGAAATAGTGCGGTTCACCAGATTGCCCAGCACATTGGCAAGGTCGGAATTTACCCGGTCTGTAACCAGTTCCCAGCTGACCACGCCATCATTTTCAAAGGGCATCTCATGCAATACGAAATAGCGAACCGCATCCACGCCAAACAAATCAGCCAAATCATCCGCATATATTACATTTCCCTTGGACTTGCTCATCTTGCCCTCCCCCTGCAGATTCAGCCAAGGATGCCCGAATATCTGCTTGGGCAAAGGCAAATCCAATGCCATCAGCATAATGGGCCAGTAAATCGTATGAAAGCGCAGAATATCCTTTCCAATCAAATGCAAATCAGCCGGCCAGAACTTCTCATAAAGATTCTCCCCGTCCTCTGTCCTGTGATTTCCATCCAAATCATACCCCAGCCCGGTAATATAGTTGCTCAAGGCATCAATCCAAACATAGATCACATGCCCCGGATCAAAATCCACCGGAATGCCCCACTGGAAAGAAGTGCGGGAAACGCACAAATCCTGCAGCCCCGGTAGGAGAAAATTATTCATCATCTCATTCTTGCGGGATTCCGGCTGGATAAACTCCGGATGGGTATTGATATGCTCAATCAGCCTGTCAGCATACTTGCTCAGCTTCAGGAAATACGCTTCCTCCTTAGCCGGCTGACAATCCCTGCCGCAGTCAGGGCACTTGCCATCCACCAGCTGCGATGCCGTAAAGAAGCTCTCGCAGGGCGTGCAGTACATCCCCTCGTAATTTCCCTTATAAATATCCCCCTGGTCATATAATTTCCTAAATATCTTCTGCACCTGCTTCTCATGATAATCATCCGTGGTGCGGATAAACTTATCGTAAGATGTATTCATCAAATCCCAGATTGTCTTAATCTCCCCAGAAACATCATCCACAAACTGCTTTGGCGTCTTCCCCACTTCCGCGCTCTTCAATTCCACCTTCTGCCCATGCTCGTCCGTCCCGGTCTGAAAACGCACGTCATATCCCTGAAACCTCTTGAAGCGCACGATGCTGTCTGCCAAAATCGCCTCATAGGTGTTTCCAATATGGGGCTTGCCGGATGTGTACGCAATTGCAGTGGTCAAATAATATCTTTTCTTTTCTGCCATATCTTCTCTCCATTCTGCATACGCCGATTCTATTCATCTTTGCAAAAAGCACCATAGCCACAAGCCATGATGCTTCCACTGGGCTAGCGGGATTCGAACCCACGAGTGCAGGAGTCAAAGTCCTGTGCCTTACCGCTTGGCGATAGCCCATCATTATTATAAAAAAATCCCTGCTACATGATAACAAGGATGGAAAGGTGGATACTGGGATTCGAACCCAGGGCCTCCAGAGCCACAATCTGGCGCGCTAACCAACTGCGCTATACCCACCATAAAGCGTGTCAAGAGGGATTCGAACCCCCGACCTACGGCTTAGAAGGCCGTTGCTCTATCCAGCTGAGCTATTGACACGTATAAGAGCGGGTGATGGGAATCGAACCCACGTATCCAGCTTGGAAGGCTGGTG
>CASGVX010000458.1 GCA_949346185.1 uncultured Lachnospiraceae bacterium | reverse complement strand
TTTGTTTAACGACAGGATGGTACGCTCGAGCAATCGGGCCGAACTGTCTATTCAGTTGTATTGAAATTATATTCCGCAAAACCCAGAATGTCAACTATAAAATATTATATTTTCATACGCTTACTGTCTTTACAACAGCCATTTTTCAGGAACACGGAAGGGCAATCTTATCCTATTTCTTTCTCTCATACTTCAAGAAGGTATAGGCAATGTCGAAATAAGTCAGCTCATCGCTGTCGGCGGTGACCTCCCATTCCGGATCCCTGTCCAGATTCGGGAAATGGGCGTCCGCCTCGTAAGCCTGGTCTATCTTCGTGATATGGGCCGTGTCGCAGTAGGGCAAAAGCTCCTCGTAAACGCTCTCCCCCCCGATGCAGTAGACCTCCTCCGGCGGATACTTCTCCACCTCCCGCAGCAGCTCCTCCAAGGAATGCAGCACCGTGGCCCCCTTGACCTGATAGCCCTTATCCCTGGAGAGGATGATATTCCTCCTGCCCTGCAGGGGCATCCCCTGTGGAAATGTCTGCAGCGTCCTGCGCCCCAGCACCACCACCTTCCCAATAGTCTCCTCCCTGAAATGCCTCTGGTCATTAGGAATGCTCACCAACAGCCTCCCCCTATACCCGATGCCCCAGTTCCTGTCCACCGCCGCAATAATATTCATCCATCTCCCCCCAAAACTCATACGCTTTCCCGAACAAAGTTAATCACTATTCTGTACAAAACCCTGCCACAAACCGGGAAGAATGCCCGCCCTCCGGGCATTCTTCCGCGTGAGACCGGCTCGCAAAGCGAACTTGTTCGCGCACGAGCCTAGAAGTTCTTGGGCGGCGTCCTAAAGAGGCGGGCAATGCCCCCTCTTTGGCGCCCTAGAACTTCTTCTCACGCTTCCCACTTGTCGCAAAGCGAATTGATCTGGTCTGCGAATTTCCCCATATCCTTATTCGGCATGCCGTCAATCCGCTTCACCATGTTAAGCAGCCTCTGGGCAGCGGCCAGCAGCCTTGCGTAGACCGTGGACAATGCGCCCTTTGCCTTCTTCTTCACCGGCACAGGCTCCGAACAGTGGGTTTGACATGAAATTTCAATTAAATAAGGTGCATAATTTAAAGTTAGCTTCCAAAACAATCAGTCATATTATGATTAAACCAAATGAAACATTTTCATTTTGGCAGCTTGTTAAATCTGCTGATAAAAAAATACCCTATAAAGATGGATTGAATTTTGTTGAAGGCAAGATTGTTGGTGATTACGGAGGCGGTTTATGCCAGTTGAGCAATATGCTGTTTTGGCTGTTTCTTCACACACCAATGACCATTACAGAAAGGCATTGTCATTCAACGGTATCGTTTCCATCAACAACACCTGATTTGCCCGCTGGAATTGATGCGACAATAAGCGAAGGATGGCTTGATTTAAAAGTGAAAAATACAACCGATAATACATTTCAGATTAAAATTGATTTTGATGATGAATTTATGTATGGTACTATTTTTTCTAAGAAACCAGAAGATTTTGAGTATGAAATTTACAATAAAAATGTTTCTTATTTGAGAAAAAATAAAAAAGTTTATCAGTTAGCCACTGTATATCGTTTAAAAAAGGATAAATATTCTAAATATAGGCAAAGTGAGAAATTATATAGCAATAAAT
>CASGVX010000457.1 GCA_949346185.1 uncultured Lachnospiraceae bacterium | reverse complement strand
TTTATGAGATATTTTTTATCAATCATTGGCGTGGTGGCATGTCTGTTGCTTTTGTGTGTGTGCACTGACCAGAGTCTGGTTGTGCAGATTGGGCGGATGATGGATTTTGTGACGCTGATTTCTCTGCTTCTGGTGGTTATAACTATTGTGATATCGGCAGGGCTGCACAAGGACTTTTTCCATGCCTTCCGGCTGGCGTTGAGCAAGAAGGGGAATCGCAGCCTCTTAGAATTGAAGAGGGCAAAGGAAGCCATTGATTTGGCTTTGAAGGCAATCATTGGCGGTGGCGTGCTGAATTTTTCCGTGGGGGTGGTGGAATCCCTTTTCGTTGACCGGATGAAGAGCATTCCTCCGTGTCTGGGAGTTAGTACCCTTGGGATTCTGTATGCCGTATTTATGTATCTGCTGTTGATTCCCATTCAGGCCAAGCTGAAGGTGAAGATGATGGAGTATATGGGTGAATAGGAACTGTCTGCTATTCGCCTGCTCTGTAGGGGCGGGGAGCGGGAATGGCAGCGGTAGGGGGTATTGGAATGACTCACTGTCGCTATGATAAGGGAGGTTTTCGTGAAGATTTTTAAGAAATGCATTGCGATTCTTCTGTATCTTTTGCTGATGGCACTGTTTTTTCAGTTTGACCTGCTTCGGCTGTTTGATTTGAAGCAGATTTGCTTGGTGCTTATTGGGACGGTTATTTTATATCTTCCCCACATCAGCAGAGAGGCGAAGCGTCTGGATAAAGATTTGATTGGGCAGAGTGCCATGATGGGAAGTTTGATTGCCTGCTTCGTTCTGATTTTTACCGCCCTCTCAAAATCCATGGAGCAGGGAAAGGTGTTTTCTGAGATTGCCTTGGCATGTCGGCCTCTGTTTTACGGCTTCTGCATCTGGGTGATGTTCGGGGAGGAGAGCGATGGAAGGCAGGAAGAGGAGGAGAGGGAAGAGGAGCCTGCGCTGGAGGATTACCGAAGGAGACTGCAGGAACTGGGGCTGACCAAGAGGGAGACGGAGGTGTCTCTCTTGGTAATACAGGGGCTGAGCAATGGAGAGGTTGCACAGGAATTATTCATATCTGAGACAACGGTAAAGAAGCATCTGTCCAACGTATTTGCCAAACTGGAAATCGGTGGCAGGGACGAGATAAAGGAGAGGTGCCGGATGGGGTCTGACATAAAAACTCCATGAGATAGTGCGCTAGTACGATGGATATTAAGTTGTTTCATGGGCAAGGTGGAGGGATGTTTCTTTGCAAGGCGGAAGAATTGGGCTGGAAAGGGATGGGGAAGATGATTGGAATTGAGATTTATAAAGTATTTAAGAGGAGGCTGACGTGGGGGATTTTACTTGGCATCTTTATTTTAGTCGGGGCATCGGAGTTGTATTTGAACAGTTATTATTTTTATGGGGGGCATTATAGAGAATTGCAGGAGGAGATGGCGCTTCATGAGAAATATAGGGGAGAGCTGACGGATGGGAGGCTGGAGAATTTCCTGAAGGAGAGGTGGGGAGCCTTTCAGCGGAAATATCCGGAGGAGACCTATAATTATATGGATGCCTATTACGATGGAGAAGGGAATGAACTTTCTTTGGATGGCGGGGGGATTTCTGTGGACAGCGTGTTTTCAAAGATAGCGTCGATTTCGGCCTGCGTGT
>CASGVX010000456.1 GCA_949346185.1 uncultured Lachnospiraceae bacterium | reverse complement strand
CAATTCCTGAGCAAAGGATAGGTTTCCTTCACAAGGGTGATCCATAGCAACCACATCGAGAGCTTCCAGTTCTCCACCCACCCCAAGCATCCCTATAAAGCTTTGCATCCTTCTGGCAGCATCCTCTTTGGACATAAAAGACAAATCCCTGTCATCTGCCAGTCCCATCTCCCCCGCATAGGAGCAATAAGTGTCCAAATGGCTTGCCATGTCATTTCTTTGATAGGTAAGTGAGCCTCCCGTAAATCCATTGTTCCCATCATCAACAACAAGGTTTCCTTCTGCATTTTGCCCTATCGCTTCCTGTACTTTATCATAGTCAAAAATTTTTAACCTTGTTGCATACTCATAAAGATTATTTTCCGGCATTTTCAACTCTGCACTGATGAACAAATTTTCATCCAGCTTTTCATCTATAAAAACGGTGGTGTCCTGTGGTACAATTTCATCAGTGCTATTCCTTTCATCCTGTGCTTCAAACGTTTGCGTCTCTGTTCTGGTACTGTCTAAATCAATACTTGGTATTTCTCCTTGGGATGTGTGAGCGCAGCCGCCTAATAATGTCATAAGAAAAGTCAGCTGGCTTGGCGAATCTGTTCCTCTTTCATCATCGCTTGATTGGATGATTGCAGTTATTGCTCCAACAAGAATCTGATTCAGCCCAGTATTATGAAATGCTGCGTTTACAGAACGAAAACCAGTGCATCTTAATCCATGATATAAAAACATCTGCAATCCATTGATATGCTGAATGCCCAAAAAGAACATGATAACCGATGGGAGAGGGCATTTCGGCGGGGATGGAAAGCGTCTATTGTGGCGCCCATGCCATAGCAAATCATTTTGATACTTTGGATATGATCTATGCAGATTACCAACGGTACACCCAGCAGTTAAAGTCCTGCATGGAACGGCAGTGGAACTTTGTGGGGCGCAAAAAACAGAGGCTGCTTCACTCTGGAAAAACAGCCCCTATTCGTCTAATTGGATTGCCCCGTCAATGGCAGTCTCGACAATGGACAGATACCTTTCCGGGCATATCTGCAACCTGTGGCTGACACGCTGTCGCCGGGCGCCGGCCTCACCGGAAAGTTCAGGATTGAAATAGCGTTCCATCGGCAGGCGGCAAATCCTGCCAGCCGCAATATGACAGGGATGCTTGGAATGGTAGATTTCAATTCAATTTCCGAAAGATACCGAGGTCAACATACACCTGCTCCGTCAACGCCCTGATTGTAAGCCCTAACGCCTCCCATGCGGCCTTTGGAATATTAAAATTGTTTTATATCCGCTTTGAGGCGCACTTTCGATTTTCATTGTTCCACCATGTGCCTCCACAATCTGCCTCACAAGCAGAAGCCCCAACCCATGCCTCAAGTCCAGCCGTTCATCGATACTTTCCATATAGTGAGGTTTTTCTTCCAGCTCCCGTAATTTTTTAGCGGACATACCCACGCCATTGTCCGCAACTGTGATAGAAACATCTTCCAATGAACAGACAAGGGACAGGAAAATATCGCACCCCTGTGGATTGTGGTTGATGCTGTTCTGCACCAAGTTACCGATAGCCCGCGAAAGCAACCGAGCGTCACAGTCTATAACTGTGGTTTCCGCTTCGGAAGAAATTTCAACCTCGACGGAATATTTCTCACCGATACCTGCATTGAGCAAATCCGCCGCATAGGAGCGC
>CASGVX010000455.1 GCA_949346185.1 uncultured Lachnospiraceae bacterium | reverse complement strand
CACAATCTGTACCACATGGTCTTTTCCGTATTTTTCCACCACGTAGTCTATCACTTCCGGCCTTCGCTCATAGCAGAAGTCAATATCAATATCCGGCATGGTCACCCTCTCAGGATTCAGAAAACGCTCAAAGAGCAGCTGATACCTGATAGGGTCAATGTTGGTGATTCCCAGACTGTATGCCACGATGCTTCCCGCCGCAGAACCCCTTCCCGGCCCCACGCTGATGTGTCTCTCCCTTGCAAATCGAATGAAATCCCACACAATGAGAAAGTAATCCACGAATCCCATATTCCGAATCACTTCCAGCTCTTCCCGCAACCGCTCCTCATGCCGGTGCGCTTCTTGACCATACCTGTCCGAAAGCCCCTCGCGGCATAGCTTCTGCAGGTAATCCCAAGCCGTATATCCCTGAGGAACGTCAAAACGAGGCAGCTTGTACTCCCCGAAGGCAATCTCTACCCGGCACCGCTCCCCTATTTTCTCCGTGTTATCCAAGGCCTCCTGGGCATAGGGGAAGAGGCTTCTCATCTCCTCCTCCGACTTGAGGAAGTACTGCCCCCCCTCATATCGCATGCGTTCCTCATCCTTCACCAACTTCTTGGTCTGAATGCACAGAAGAATATCGTGGGGTTCTGCATCCTCCGCCGTGATATAGTGCACGTCATTGGTGGCCACCAGAGGCAGCCCCGTCTCCCGGCACATCCGCAAAAGCCCCTGATTCACCGTCTGCTGTTCCGGAATGCCATGATCCTGCAGTTCCAGATAAAAATGCTCCTCCCCAAAGATTTCTGCCAGCCGCAGTGCCTCCTTCTTCGCCGTGTCATACATTCCCCGGCGCAGATACATAGCCACCACCCCTGCCAGACAGGCGCTCAGGGCAATCAGCCCCTCATGATACTTCTCCAGCACCTCGTAATCCACCCTGGGCTTATAGTAAAATCCCTCGGTAAACCCCAAGGACACAATCTTCATCAGATTGGCATAGCCCGTATTATTCTCCGCCAGAAGCACCAGATGGTTGTACCGCTCATCCCCCTTGGATACCTCCCTGTCATGGCGGGAGCCGGGAGCCACATACACCTCGCATCCAATCACCGGATTGATGCCCCTCTTCTTGGCGGCCCGATAGAAATCAATCACCCCATACATGTTTCCATGATCAGTGATTGCCAGATGCCGCATCCCCAGCTCTTCTGCCCTCTGCAGCAATTCCTCAATCTTGCAGGATCCATCCAGCAAGGAATATTCCGTATGTACATGTAAATGTGTAAATCCCATAATTTCCTCTCTCTATAAGGTGAAAAGAATTTCTAAGACGATAAAATACATCGACTGAAACAAATCTATGATTTCACCTAAGAAGAACGCAAAACCAGCGTTCTCCATGTTGAAATATTGCACAGTTTCCTACTATGTTAAAAAAGGGCACCGCCTGCGCCGGTGCCCTCTCTCATCTCTATGTCCTCTATGCCTCTGCGGCACATAAATATTTCTCGATATCCTGCATGGCACTCGCCTCGTCCTCGCCGTCAGCGGATACCACCACTTCCTCGCCGGAGTCCAAACCCAGAGCCATCATTCCCATAATGCTCTTCGCATTCACTTTCCTATCGCCGCACTCTACATAAATGCTGCTGGAAAATTGACTTGCCACCTGTACCAACACTGCCACCGGTCTAGCCTCTAAACCATT
>CASGVX010000454.1 GCA_949346185.1 uncultured Lachnospiraceae bacterium | reverse complement strand
TACATCTGGTGGAACTGGAATATATATAGCTGGCGATGATCTGGTCCTCTATATTCTCCACCAATTCTGAAGCAGCGCAGGGTTCCCCGATGCGCTCCATCATATCCTTGAACTCCTGACGTCCCTCCGCATTGCGAATCGTCTCCGCCGTGGTGCCCAGGAGCTTCACCCCATGGGCATCGAGAAAGCCCGACTCAGCAAGCTCCATCCCTAGGTTCAGCCCGGCCTGTCCTCCCATGTTGGGAAGAAGGCTGTCCGGCTTTTCCACCTCAATGATTTTCTGCAGGACTTCCACCGTCAACGGCTCGATATATACTTTATCTGCAATCTCCTTGTCCGTCATAATGGTTGCCGGGTTGGAGTTTACCAAGATTACCTCCATCCCCTCTTCCTTCAGAGAACGGCACGCCTGAGTGCCCGCATAGTCAAACTCCGCCGCCTGTCCGATGACAATGGGGCCGGAACCAATGACTAATACTCTCTTTATTCCTTCTAATTTTGGCATGATTACTGACCTCCTATCATCTTCATAAACTCGTCAAACAATAATTCCGAATCCCTGGGCCCGGCATTTGCCTCTGGATGGAACTGCACCGTCTTCACTGGCTTTCCAATGTACTCCAGCCCCTCCACAGTCTTGTCATTCACATTGATAAACCACGGCTTTGCCACATTTCCATCAATAGAATCTGCATCTACCACGTACCCATGATTCTGGGAGGAAATATAAACCTTTCCCGTATTCAAATCCTTCACCGGATGATTGGCTCCCCGATGCCCATACTTCATCTTATATGTCTTCGCCCCATGGGCAAGGGACATGAGCTGATGCCCCAGACAGATGGCAAACACTGGAATCCCAGACTGGGCAAGCGCCTTGATCTGCTCTATGATCTCCACGCACTCCGAGGGATCCCCCGGTCCGTTGGTAATCATGATGCCATCGGGCTTCGAAGCAATCACTTCCTCTGCATCAAAGCTGCAGGGATGCACCGTCACTTGGCATCCCCTGTTTAGCAGGCATCGGATGATATTTTTCTTCGTGCCCACATCAATCACCGCCACCTTTTTATCTGGCGTCCCATCCCGGGAATCCAAATCTCCCGGCGCATACGTTTCTGTCCCTTCGCATGTCACCCTTTCCACCACGCCCGTCACCCGGTACTCTTTTAACCTAGGCAGTATTTCCTCCAAGTCATACTGCTTGTTGGTGGTAATCATGCCATTCATGGTTCCCTTCTCCCGAAGAATCTTCGTGAGGGCTCTGGTATCTATCCCGCTGATACCCGGAATGTCATATTCTTCCAGAAAATGCTGCACCGTATCCTCTGAGCGGAAATTACTGGGCATGCGGGACAATTCCCTCACAATAAAGCCATCCGGCCATCCTCTTCGGGATTCCATATCCTTTTTGCAAATCCCATAATTACCGATAAGCGGGTAAGTCATAGTCACGGCTTGCCCCGCATAGCTGGGATCTGTCAGAACCTCCAGATACCCCGTCATGGAAGTATTAAATACAATCTCGCTGATGACTTCTCTCGGCGAGCCAATGCTCTCCCCCTCAAATACTGTTCCATCTTCTAAAATAAGAAATGCCTTCATCCTAAATATTCCATTCCTTTCCGTTGAGTTCTATAATCATTTCCGCAGTTTCAGCCATTTTATTGCCGCTGTCCATGCTTAATTTCTGGATAT
>CASGVX010000453.1 GCA_949346185.1 uncultured Lachnospiraceae bacterium | reverse complement strand
GGCGCTCACATCCCTGAAATATTTTTGCGAGGAGGCGCCGGAGTACCATGTGGTGGGAGCGGGGAGCTTGCTGGGGGTGGCAGTTCATCGGGATAAATTCTCTTTTCCAGTGGGAAAGGTTCTGATGAAGACGCTGTATCCCTTTGCTTTTGACGAATTTCTTCGCGCGGTGGGAAAGGAATACCTAGTATCGATGATTCAGGAACAATGCGCCCGCTGGGAGAAAATGCCGGAGAGCGTTCATCGGGAGGCCATGCTATGGTTTCAACGCTATCTCTTTGTGGGAGGGATGCCGGCGGCAATCAACCAGTATGTGGATTCCGGCTCTCTAGTCAATGTGCCGGAAGTGCAAAACATGATTTTGGCGGCCTATACGGCGGATATGGCCAAGTATGCCACGGAGGGCGAGACTACAAAGATACGGAATGCTTATCAGTCCATGCCGGCGCAGCTGGCAAAGGACAACAAGAAGTTCCAATATAAGTTGATACGGAAGGGAGCCACGGCGGGGCTTTTTGGAGATTCCATCGCCTGGCTGTCTGCGGCAGGGCTAGTGTATGAGTGCCAGCGCGTCACAAGAGGGGAAGTTCCTGTGAATGCCTTTCGGGATGTATCTGCATTTAAGTTATACCTATCTGATGTAGGCCTGTTGTCTGCCTTCAGCAATATTATGCCCGAAAATATTGTGCGCAACGACTTGTCTCCCTTGTATCGGGGGGCATTGGCAGAGAATTATGTGGCACAGGCGTTGAAGGCAAAAGGATATGACTTGTATTATTGGACTTCCGATTCTCCGATGGCAGAGGTGGATTTTTTGATACAGAATCAGGGGAAAGTCATTCCCATTGAGGTTAAGGCTGGCGAAAACATTCATGCCAGAAGCATGAAGCATTTTAAGAGCATGTATCATCCGGAAACTGTTTATCATATATCCGAGAGGAATTTCGGGGAGGACGGGGGAGTAAAGTCTATTCCTCTGTATGGGGTGTTTTGCTTGTAATAAAAAAGAAAGTGGGAAGGATTTATATGGAAGGTAAAATATTTGATACACATGCACATTACGATGATCGGCGGTATGACCAAGACAGAGAAAAGATTCTGGAGATGATTGGCAGGGAGGGAGTGGGTCTGGTGACCAATATCGGCTCCTCCATGGAGGCCAATAGAGCCACGCTGTCCTTGGCAGAAGAATATGACTTCGTCTATGCCGCCATCGGCGTACACCCGTCAGATACGGCGGGGCTGACAGAGGCGGACTTGGCTTGGCTGGAGGAGAATGCCGGCAGGGAAAAGGTGGTGGCGATTGGAGAAATCGGGCTGGACTATCACTATGACGAGCCTGAGAAGGATTGCCAGAAGAGATGGTTTCGCAGACAGCTGGAGCTGGCGGCAAAAGTAAAATTGCCAGTTTGCATCCACAGTCGGGAGGCTGCCCGGGACACGCTGGAAATTATGAAGGAAATGAATGCGGGGGATATTGGCGGCGTGATTCACTGCTTTTCCTATGGCTGGGATATGGCAAGGACTTATCTGGATATGGGATTTTATCTGGGCATCGGGGGCGTGGTCACATTCAAGAATGGAAGGAAGCTGAAAGAGGTGGTGGAGCAGGCGCCTATAGAGCAGTTGGTGATGGAGACGGATGCGCCCTACCTCACGCCGGAGCCTAGTTCTTAGGCAAATGTATGGATGTGGAAGAT
>CASGVX010000452.1 GCA_949346185.1 uncultured Lachnospiraceae bacterium | reverse complement strand
CCTCTTCCCCCGTCCATCATAATCAAATCAGGAAAGCGGGTAAAACTGCCCAGTTCCTCCTCCCAGTCCTTCTCCTGCAGCTGGCTCCTCTCCTCCAGTCCGTGGCGAAACCTTCTGGTCAGCACTTCCTCCATGCTGGCATAATCGTCCGGCCCCTGCACCGTCTGGATGCGGAATTTCCTGTAATCGCTCTTCTTCGGTTTTCCATCCTCGAACACCACCATAGAACCCACCGACTGAAAGCCGCTGATGTTGGAAATATCATAGGACTCAATCCGAGACACTCCCGTCAAGCCAATCCATCCGCAAATCTGCGCCATGGCTCCTGCGGTACGCTCCTCCTCCCGGCGGATTTTCTCACTGTCCTGAGCCAGCACCATGGCCGCATTCTTGTGGGCCAATTCCATCAGACGCTCCTTCTTCCCCTTCTTCGGCATCAGAACCCTGACCTTGCCTCCTCTTCTTCCAGCCAGCCACTCCTCAATCAGCCCGGCATCCTGTAATTCATATTCTACCATGACTTCCCTCGGAATAAAAGGTGTTCCTGCATAAAATTGTTTCACAAATGACTGCAGCACCTCCTCCGGCTCTTCCCCCTCCACGCCATTCAGATGAAAATGGTCTCTGCCGATCAGTTTTCCCTCCCTCACGAAGAAAACCTGCACCACCGCCTCCTGATTTGCCAGGGCAAGGGCGATGATGTCCCTGTCCACCCCGCCGAAATCCGTAATTTTCTGGCGAATCTCCACCTTCTTCACGCTCTCCATCATATCCCGGTAACCGGCGGCATCTTCAAATTCCATATTGGCCGCCGCCTTCTCCATCTTCTGCTGCAGCACCTGAATGACCTCTCTGTAATCTCCTTCCAGAAGCCTTATCGCCTTTTTGAAGTTCTGCTGATACTCCTCCTTGGATACCAACCCCTGACAGGGCGCCCCGCATTGCTTGATGTGGTAATTCAGGCAGGGACGCATTTTCCCCTCATCCCTTGGCAGCACCCGATTGCATGTACGGATATGATAAATTTTCTGCGCCATCTCAATAGCGCTCTTGGCCGTGCCGGGACTTGTATAGGGTCCAAAGTACCGGGAGCGATCCCTCTTCTGCTCCCGGCAATAGATAAGCCTGGGATAGTCTTCATATACGGTGGCGCGAATAAAGGGATAGGTCTTATCGTCCTTCAACATGGTATTATACTTGGGCATATGCTCCTTGATGAGATTATTCTCTAATACCAATGCCTCCACTTCCGAATCCGTGATAATATATTCAAAATGGTCAATGTGGGAAATCATCTGCTGAATCTTCGGAGACACCCGGCGGCTGCTCTGAAAATACTGCCGTACTCGGTTTTTCAGGCTGATTGCCTTCCCCACATAAATGATGGCATCCCTCTTGTCATGCATCAGATATACTCCCGGCTTGGCCGGCAGCTTCTTTAACTCCTCCTCAATATCGAACACAATCTATTCCTCTCTCTCATTACTATTCACAGCCATTCATTCAATCCTGCTTGCATTTTCCCTATTGAAATCCTCTTTCCATATGTGATACCATAGTTATTATACCATACTTTTTCATTTTGATAAAGGCACTACAAAATACAATAAATTATATGGCACAGATTGGATATTATTTTCCAATCCAGCACATGATGCTTGGGGTAAAAATAATACTATAGAAAGAGAGGGAGGAAAGATATGTACGCAAAT
>CASGVX010000451.1 GCA_949346185.1 uncultured Lachnospiraceae bacterium | reverse complement strand
ATCTATAATTTTTATTATCCGTAACAATATCCCAGACTGTCTTGCAGTCACAAGGAAATTCCGCTACGACTGTGGACCGTTTCATCAAATCCCCTCCCTCTTTCAAAATCCATCTGCACAAGTTTCTTCCCATCAGGAAGCAGATGCTTCAATGTCTTGATTTTGTTGTATCCTGTTTTGTTCATCAAAATCTCCAATGGCCGTTCCTCTATCTGAGCATATACTTTCTCCAACCCATCAAAGGTATGGAGATAAGGTGAATCAGAAACCCAGTTATTGTTCATATTAATTTGAATGATACAAGAAACATAATTTGGATTTACATGCAAAATCGCTTCCTGAAAGCATTCGTATCCAATATACTCTATCAGCAGATTTGCAATAAGCAAATCTGCTTCTGGCAGCTTGCCTGCGTCTCTCGTCAAATCAAAACATAGACATTTTAAAATCCCTGCTAAATCGGGGTATCTGCGGGCGGCCTCTTTTAAATAGGAAGAATTTATATCTATTCCATATACTCTTCTATATTTATTTTTTCGTATATGCTCAAGACCGTTTCCTCCAGCAATGCCTAATATCATCACACTGGAAACTGAATAAGCCCCAAGCTGGCCTTTCATCATTTTATTCATCGCCTGCAGCTGCATAACAGTATCTAACTGCATATGATTTTCATAATCATCTAATAAAATTTCTTCCCAAGGGTTAAGCATATTGTACACTCCTGATCCAAAGACTAAAACTTATATTTCTACCGGTAGCCATAAACAATATACATCCCATCCTCCACTTCATATGGAATCGAATATTTCTCCATCCCTTTGATAAATTCCCCTTCCAAATCATGCCAGATTTCTTCATCCTCAATCAGCCTTCCCCGGTACTTTCTCTCGCAAAATTTCGGCTTAACTTTTACCCATTCTAATGATTTAAAGTCATGACCATTAAAACATTCACTGCAATAGCAAGTGTCAAATAAGTCATCATTTCTTCCGTCCACATCAAAAAGTGTACGATAAGCATAGGGAATTTTTAGAGGCATCTCTTCTGTCATCACCTGAAGGAACTCGATCCACTTCGTAGTATTCATGTAACTTGTCAATTGTCGTTTTTCAATAATTTCTGCAAGCCTTTCACTCGCTGTCCGCTTATGGCCAAAATCACCCTGATTGATCTCCCCTACAAAATGCTGCACTGCCTGATAAAACCGTTCGTCAAATCTGCCCACGCGATAAAGGCTGGAAACACGCTCCCCGTTTCGCTCTGCAAAATACCAGCCCCAATCTGAATGGTACGTCTGCAATACAAAATGTACATTTCCCCGCCAGCGTACATCAAGTACACGTCCCTTAGACAATGCCTCTTCTGAAACCTCCTTAACGGCCCCATCCAGAAAATCTATCCGCCTTATCATTTGATCCGCCAATTCTTTCAATTCTTCTTTATACATGCCACACCTCTTTACACAATTTTCAAAGCTGATACTCCCACAGAAAATCACTCCAAAATCGCTGTTCCTATCTGCATCTCCAAACGCCAGTCAGGTGCGGCCCCATCGTCTCCCCAATATTCATCCACAGAACAGATTTTATCGTCTCTTATCCGCAGAAAGGAAACCACATGAAAAGAAAGGCTTTTATCTTGATTATACACATGTACGACAACTATGCTCACATCCCCCGCCTGCTCTACCCGCTGGATTTCGCCTTCCCAGTCACC
>CASGVX010000450.1 GCA_949346185.1 uncultured Lachnospiraceae bacterium | reverse complement strand
TTTGGCATGAAACATGCCAAAAATTCTCGAATATAGTCGGCTGTGAATAGTAACCGGCAATTTCTATCCATCAGCCCTTCCTCTGATAAATCGTAAAGTAATACTCCAAATCATAATACGTCTGTTCCTCAGAGTCATGGGTCATCACCCAGTCCGGGTCTTCATCCAGATTGGGGAAGAAGGTGTCTGCCTCATATGTATAATCCACCTTTGTCACATAGGCAATGTCACAGTAGGGCAAAAACGCCCGGTACACATCCCCTCCCCCTATAATATACACATCCCGGGAGGGATAATCTCCCAGCCGCTCCAAAGCCTCCTCCATGCTGTGAACCACCACCGCATCTCCATAGGCATAATCCCGCTTATGGGTCAGGATCATATTCGTCCTGCCAGGCAGCGTCGTGCCTCCCGGCAATCCTTCCATCGTCTTCCTGCCCCCCAGAACCACGCCTCCCATGGTTCTCTCCTTAAACATTCGCTTATCTGCCGGAATGCTCACCAGAAGCTCGCCTCTGCAGCCGATGCCCCAGCCTGCGTCCACACACACAATCAAATTCATTCCGATTCCTCCCAGAGTTCCTTCTCCGCCTCTTCCTCCGCAAAGAGATAGAGATATTCCCTATCCAGATACGCCTTCACATAAGTCCCCTCTGCCCGGTATTCCTCCTCCAGAACTTGCCCATACTTCCGAAGCTGGTTCACCTTGCCACCCTCTTCATAGGAGAACACTTTTTCCAACAGGACTTTATCCTCCTTCAGGGCATCGCTCAGCGTAGAAAGCATCTCATCAATGCCCTGGCCGAATTTTGCAGAGATGCGCACCGTCCTGTCCGCAGCTGCATCCTTTAACGGCTCCCGGGTATCGTACCGGTCAATCTTATTGAAGGCCGTGACAATGGGCTTATCCTTCACATCAAGTCTCTGCAGCGTCTGATACACCGTCTCCATCTGATTGTCCATATCAGGATTAGAACAATCCACCACATGGAGGATGGCATCCGCATATTTCGCCTCCTCCAAGGTACTTCGGAAAGCCTGGATCAAGTGATGGGGCAGCTTCCTGATAAAGCCTACCGTATCCGTAAAGAGAAGTTCCTCTCCATTTTCCAGTTCCAGCCTCCTAGTGGTGGGGTCCAGAGTGGCGAAAAGCTTGTCCTCAGACAATACCCCCGCCCCGGTGAGATGATTTAAGAGGGTGGACTTCCCAGCATTGGTATAGCCCACGATTGCCACCACCGGCGTAGGATTCTCCTGCCGCTTCTTCCTAGTCACATCCCGATTCTTCTGCACCTGCTCCAGTTCCCGACGCACGAAGGTAATCCGCTCCTTGATGAGCCGCCTGTCCATCTCCAATTTCTGCTCTCCCGGGCCTCTGGTGCCAATGCCTCCCCCCAGCCTGGATAACTCCGAGCGGCCGCCCACCAGATGGGATGCCCGATACCTCAGCTGAGCCAGCTCCACCTGCAGCTTTCCCTCGCTGGTGGATGCCCGCTTGGCAAAAATGTCCAGTATCATCACCGTGCGGTCAATCACCTTGACCTCCAGCTGCTCCTGCAGATTATTGTACTGGGCCGGCGTCAGCTCATCATCGCAGACCACCGTGTCTGCCTGGCATTTTTTCGCCATCTCCCGCACCTCTTCAATCTTGCCCTTGCCGATATAGGTACCCGGATGAATCCTCTCCCGGTTCTGTATCACCTTCCCCACGGTCACTGCCCCGGCAGT
>CASGVX010000449.1 GCA_949346185.1 uncultured Lachnospiraceae bacterium | reverse complement strand
CCGCCATGATATCCCTGACCCGGGCCGGATTCTCATCTACAAAATCCCAGCGGAGACGGCACACGGAAAGCTTGTCCCACTGCTGTCTCCCCAGCATCAGCGCCTCCTCCTGATAAATGACATTGTAGCAATATCTGCAGTAATTCTTGGAAAAGAACCGTCTGCCCCTCTGATCCACAAAGGAAATGCGCCGCGAATCATCCTCCCGGCACAGGCATTTTTCGGTATTGGCCAGCATGCACTGGGCGGTAACCATCAGTGGCAAGCGGCCATACACCACCAGCTCGCTGCTCTCCAAAAAAGATAATTGAGCCAACTCTTTCCCCGTCAGTTCCAGCGGCAGGGTAAACTGCCCCACCCCCTCCTCTCTCCAGAATGCAGCACTGCCCTCGTTCATCACATACATATGATAATCAAGC
This sequence comes from uncultured Lachnospiraceae bacterium, assembly GCA_949346185.1. Lineage (GTDB taxonomy): Bacteria > Bacillota > Clostridia > Lachnospirales > Lachnospiraceae > Butyribacter. The sequence goes on along the minus strand of CASGVX010000449.1, from coordinate 1,310 downwards.
ACCACCTTCTGTAATGGAATCCCCTGTTCCTCCAAAAAGCGAAGGGATTCCCAGTTCCGCACCAGATATGCTATCCAAGGCAATGTCAGAAATCCCCCTTCCATCTCCGCCGCCTCTTCCCAAAGCGCCCAGACCCCCTTCCTGAATACCCGGGGCATGGCTAGGCAGGGCTCCTTTCCCCTCCCAGATATCTTTTCCCAGGCAAGAGCCAGCTGGCTTGGCGAAAGTTCCTCTGTAGATACATAAACCCTGGCCACCCTGTCATCTTCCAGCACTGCGTCCAACTGGGACATAGTCATCACAGTGGCCGCCATCTCCCGCCGAGACGGCTTCATGCCAGAAGCATCCTTTTTGCCACTATCGCTCTCGCAACAAACCTCCATCTTCCCTTTTATGTTATCACAGCCATATGATTTTTCTGTGTCCCGATGATATCTGCCCATCCTCTGCCCTGCCAATTCCTCAAAGGCACGCCGCCGCAATTTTTTCAGCATTCCCACACTGAGAAAGAGATCCTCTCCCATCTCTAGGACAAGATTATCAAAATAGAACGGGCTATTTCCCGTCTGCCCCAAGGATTTTTTCACTATCTCTTCCGTGACGGGCTGATTCTTGGCTCGCTGGCAGATTTCTCCCTGACAGCACACCACGTCCTCCCCCAGCTGCACCGTCAATGTCACAGGCTGTCCCACCTCTGCGGCAAACACTCCCTGCACCGGTTCCTGCACTTCCTTCCCTAGGTATCGCTGCCGAATATCCTCCAACAGCACCCCATGTCTGGTGCGGTACGCCTTGTCTCCCTGACGAATCGTCCGTCCCCTCTGATAGCGGGCTGTCACATTTTGTGATGGCGATGCGTGTTCCCCCAGAGTATACTCGTAACTCTGCCTTCCCTGAGCATCTCGAAATTCCACCACGTCTTGGGGAAATAACTCTTCCGCTGTCCGATATACCACTTCCCTCTTTCCCACAGACAACACTTCCCCCACCAAGACGCCGCCATGCTTTGGCCGTCTTCTAGCCAGCATGTCCCCTCTCCTGCCCGGAACTCTGCCTCCCGCATCTCCTGCCATTCCTTCCAGATATCCCTGAGTAAACCCCTCCCGATTATATAATTCTGCCAGATGGCGCATATCCTGCTGCCATTCCTTGGACTGATGGCAGATTTGCTCCTGAAACCCCTGCCTGCCCAGAGAGCAATAAAGATCCACATACTTCCGATAGATAGAGGTCACCAATGCAACGTATTCCGGGCGCTTCATGCGCCCCTCTATCTTAAAGGAATCCACCCCGATTTCAATCAATTCCCC
>CASGVX010000448.1 GCA_949346185.1 uncultured Lachnospiraceae bacterium | reverse complement strand
TATATCATTTTTAATGACAGAACACTGATTGATATGTGCGCCAAGATACCAAAGGATAAACAGGAGATGCTCCAGGTATCCGGAGTGGCGGAAAATAAATTCCAGAAATACGGCCAGCGGTTTCTGGAGGAGATTGGGCAATTTACCGCCGATAATCCGGGGGCTGTTATCAGTGCCCAGATAGAGGATGAGCCGGAGGCTGCGGCAGAACTTCCGGAGAAAAAGCAGGAAAGAGAGCAAGACAAGGTGAATCAAGGGACAGCCTGGAGTGAGGAAGAGGATGAACGGCTGTCGGAGGAATATTTGTCGGGCATGAAGATTGCTGAGATTGCCAGGGAGCATGGAAGGACAAGCGGGGCGATTAGGGCCAGATTAAAGAAAAATGGGCTGATTGTATAAGAAATGCTATACAATCTTCCCGTTCATCTGCTATAATAAAGCCGGTAAAATTGACTATTTACGAAAAAGATAAGGAGACTATTTTCCATGAAGCAGGACTTAATTGTAATTCTGGATTTGGGCAGTACGCAGAATACGGTAATTGCCCGTGAAATTCGTGATCTTGGCGTATACAGTGAGATTCATCCCCATGATATTACCGTGGAGGAGCTGAAAGGATTTGACAATGTGAAGGGCATTGTCTTAAACGGCGGCGAGAACCGCATGGTGGACGGGCAGGCTGTGGAGGTTCGCCAGGAGCTTTACGAACTGGGCTATCCGATGATTTCTATTGACTATCCCCAGTCAAAATGTGAGAAGCAGTTTGACAGGCTGCCTTCCCGGGATGAATGGAAGAAGTTTATATTCGAGGACTGTAAAGCGGAAGCGAACTGGAATATGAAGAATTTCATTGAGGACCAGCTGGAGCTGATTCGTCAGCAGGTAGGGGATAAGAAGGTGCTGCTGGCGCTGTCCGGCGGAGTAGATTCCTCTGTGGTGGCGGCTATGCTGATCAAGGCTATTGGGCAGCAGCTGGTCTGTGTTCATGTAAATCATGGTCTGATGCGTAAAAATGAGTCAGAGAGCGTGGTAAAGGTTTTTCGGGATGAGCTTCATGCCAACCTGATTTATGTGGATGCATCCGAGCGTTTCCTTGGCAAGCTGGAGAATGTGGCGGATCCGGAGCAGAAGCGGAAAATCATCGGCAGTGAATTTATCCGTGTGTTTGAGGAAGAGGCAAGGAAGCTGGAGGGAATTGATTTTCTGGGGCAAGGCACCATTTATCCCGATATTATAGAGAGCGGAACGAAGACGGCGAAGATGGTGAAGTCTCATCACAATGTAGGCGGACTGCCGGAGGACTTGAAGTTTGAGCTGGTGGAGCCCTTGAAGCAGTTATTTAAGGACGAGGTGCGCGCCTGCGGCGTGGAGCTTGGGCTTCCCCATGATATGGTGTACCGCCAGCCGTTCCCGGGGCCGGGATTGGGTGTGAGATGTCTGGGAGCGATTACGCGAGAGCGGCTGGAGGCTGTCCGGGAGTCGGACGCTATTCTTCGGGAGGAGTTTGCCAAGGCTGGCCTGGACAAGAAGGTGTGGCAGTACTTTACGGTGGTGCCGGACTTTAAGTCTGTGGGAATGAAGAATCATGCGCGAGTGTTTGAGTATATGGTGATTATCCGGGCAATCAATACTATTGATGCTATGATGGCTTCTATCGAGAAGGTGGATTGGGAGGTGCTGGAGCGGATTACTAATCGTATCTTGGCGGAGGTGGAGCATGTGAACCGTGTCTGC
>CASGVX010000447.1 GCA_949346185.1 uncultured Lachnospiraceae bacterium | reverse complement strand
TCTTGCAAAGAAAAGTAAAGATACATCAAATGTAGAATGGTGTTTATGGGGGGAAGGGATGGGTGGGGATGCTACATGGCAAAACAAAAAAACAGCAAGACAACTCTATACAATATATTCAAAACCGCACGAACTGGTGTTGGGCCGTTGCGTGTAGAATGGTGGGCGAGCAGTTTAAAAGGAATCATCCTGAATTTGATATTTTTATTTCGCCATGCAGGGGAGGAAATGAGGAAACAGACGTAGAAGTTGGGTATAAAAAGGGAATCAGGAGCAATGACAGGAATGGACTCCGTATGGACGTGGTGGAATGGGATGGGGAGTCCTTTCTCGTGGATTCATGGCAAAGAGCTATTGTGATGAAGGCAAATACGGAATGTCCCGGATTCGATGGTAATTATTCCGGCGATGATGTAGCAAAAGAGCGGGGATTGAAATATGTGGTTACTGGTCAATGCGACAGCCACCTTATTCAGATTGCCAACCTTGGTTTTTATGATTCCGAAGAAAGCCTTTTGGCGCACCATCAGGAACGGTTGCTTGCCGTGTTTCAAAAGGGCGATTATATGATAGGCAATGCCATACTCTATCCGAGAGGAATCTGCCACTCATTTGTATTGCTAAATTGGACGGTAGATAATAAAGTGTTAATTTACGATCCATGGAATGGCTCTTATACGTTCCGCCTCGCAGAGGATGTGTTTTACAGTGGTATTCCAACAGCTTTGGGCAATGGTATTATCAAGTGGGTACAATACATAGTGTAATCTAAATTGAGAATCAAGTATAGGATTGCATATTCTTAAATTTCTATAAAATTTCCTAAAATTTATTCTGTATGCAAATACTTTTCATACAGAATATTCTTTTGTGCCCCTGTGAATGATATTATCATGAGCAGGGGGCAGGCATCCGATGGAAATAGATTATGTGGCGATAGGGAAGAGAATACGAAAAGCCAGAAAAAAGCAAAACTTGACGCAGGAGCAGTTGGCAGAAATGATTGGTGTGAAACCAGCGCATATCAGCAACATAGAAAGCGGCAAAAAGCCTTTCAGCTTTAATGTCTTTGTGCGGTTATACACGGCTTTGAAGGTAAATCCAGACAGTCTGCTTTTGAGGTATGGTGAACTGCGAGATGCCAGAACAGAAGAGCGGCCTGGCAGCGAAGAGATGACTGCCATGCCAGGATGCGAAGCCTTGCGTGAAGCCGTAGATGCTGCCATCATGCAGTGGTGGGAAGAACATATGGACGTCTGAATTAAACAGGGATAGATATGCTGAGGATAGGAATTTGCGATGATGAGCGTGAGGCGTTAGAGTCCCATACAGAACTGGTCCGTCACATTATGCAGAAGATGGGGATGAATGCGGACATACGGAAATGTCATACAGGGAATGAACTTCTGATGGAGATGGAAGAGAACGGGAAATTCGATATCATTCTTTTGGACATTGAAATGGAATACATGAATGGGATAGAGGCTGCCAGAAAGATACGGGACACGGATGCCTATGTGGTTCTGATTTTCATTTCCGCATTTGACCAATACTGCAAGGAAGCCATCAGCGTGCAGCCCTACGCTTTTTTGGACAAGCCGCTGCAGCAGGCGCAGATAGGAGAGGCGATAGGGGAAGCTTACAGAAGGCAGATTGAGCAGAAGGAAACCTTTGATTTCCGGGCCGGAAGAGTATATTACAGCATTGATTTGCGCGAGATATGTTATTTCCGCAGCGAGTTA
>CASGVX010000446.1 GCA_949346185.1 uncultured Lachnospiraceae bacterium | reverse complement strand
ATTGCCATACTGGGGGCGGTGCTTATTGACTTGATTGGCTCCCTGTGGCTTATGTATATGGGTGGGCTGTCTGTCAGACAGGCACTTGTCATGGGATTTCTTCCATTTATTCCGCTGGATTTGGTAAAGGCGGTGGTGTCCGCCCAGATTGCCCCGCAGTTTCGCCGTTTCGTGCAGGAAGGCTAGTGTACTGTACCATTGATAATATGTCGAACTCACTTGTCTATTTGCGCATCTGCTTCGTTATTTCCAGTACTAGGCTTACTTGGCTACATAAGCGGTGTAGGGTCTGTCATAGTGGTATCCCAGCTTGGTTGCCACTCCTACGGAGGCCATATTTCCCGCATCCCAGTTTGGGTATAGATTATTTTCCAGAGCCTTTAGCATCAATGCGCTGGCGCAAATAAGCGCCAATCCCTTCCTCCGATAATTTTCATGGGTAATGATTTGGATTTCGATGCCTTCCCTGTAAGAGGTGTATGAGGAGGCTCCCGATACAATCATCCCATCCTTGCAGACCACATATCCCATGCCTATTTTGCGGAAATGTTCCCAGTCGGTGAATTGGGAACAGAAATCCCTGCACCATTCCGTTGCCATAATGCTGTCGTATAAGGGATGGTCGATCTCCGTTAGGGTATAATCATCCTCTAGGGAATCGGCATACTGCCTTAGCAAGTCTCTGTCAAAAATATCCCCTTCTTTCCTTATATGATACCGTTCTATTTTCTGGCATTGATTGCCGCATGCCCTTTCGATCAGGGGGTGCCACTGGGGGCTGTCTGGTATCATGATCATTTCCGGGCGCAGCAATTCGCCCTCCTCTGCTTTGATAAATTCCTCTCTTGGCTCTCCCGCCAGAAATACAAAGTCTCCGGAAATAATCCTTCCCGTGGTGGGGGCGGAATCATCGTCTACCCAGGCTGTTCCAAAATAATTCTGGATGCAGGATAATATGAGGGAGTCCTGTATCTTGGAAAACAAAGGTGCTAATATTTCTTTTTTGCTGTCTGCAACTCTAATCATGGGCAATCTCCTTAAAAAGTTCTTGACTTCTATGAACGTATGTTCTATTATATGTTATAACACAGCATGCATCATCTGTCAACCGGAAGGGGGAATTTACTTTATGAAAAAGATCGGCAGGGAAAACTTTTCTTTGAAGCAAAGGCATATCACAGTCAGGATCTGCGGCTATATTGGGGCTATGATTTTTAGTCTTTGCATCTTGGTATTTATCATCCAGAGCAGCCAGAGCAGCGAACCGCAGTTTATTGCTGCCATTGTCTGCGTATGGGTGCTGTTCTTCCTCTTTTGCTTTTACAAGATATACCGAATTAGGAATTATAAGGGCGTCTTTCGGAAAGGCACGCTCTCCGTGGGGGAATTGGATAATCTGGACGGCATTGCCTTTGAGGAATTGGCGTGTGAAATTCTGGTGGCCAATGGCTTTGAGATTGCAGAGAATACGCCAGCCTCCGGTGACTATGGGGTGGATATCCTGGCCCAGAGGGAGGGGATGAACTATGCGATTCAGTGCAAGCGGTATCTGGAGCCGGTAGGACTGGAGGCGGTTCAGCAGGTGTATGCGGGGAGAGCCTATTATGAGTGCCATGTGGCCGTGGTGATGACCAATCAGACATTTACTGCCAATGCCCAGCATCTGGCGGACAAGCTGGGGGTGGTTCTGTGGGATAGGGAGACCTTGCGGAACCTACTGTGAATAGCAGCCTTGGGAGATT
>CASGVX010000445.1 GCA_949346185.1 uncultured Lachnospiraceae bacterium | reverse complement strand
TGGCATGAAACATGCCAAAAATTCTCGAATATAGTCGGCTGTGAATAGTAACCTGCTGTTACTATTCTTTTCTTTTCTTTGACTTTAATATCTAAAAAAAGTTGCCTAGTACAAGATTTCATGTTATACTTTAGAGTGGTTTGTTTTCTAAACTTATTTTGATTAGTGAAGATTGGAGCGAAAGTATGAGCTTATTTAGTTCTATTTTTGGAACCCACAGCCAGAGGGAAGTGAAGAGAATCCTTCCTATCGTGGACAAGATCGAGGCTATGGGGCCAGAGTATGAGAAATTATCTGATGAGGAATTGAAGGCGAAGACCTCGGAGTTCAAGGCGAGGCTCGAGAAGGGGGAGACTCTGGATGACCTGCTTCCTGAGGCATTTGCCACGGTGAGGGAGGCGGCTACCCGCGTGCTGGGCATGCGGCATTATAGAGTGCAGCTCATCGGCGGTCTGATTTTGCATCAGGGGCGAATTACCGAGATGCGTACCGGCGAGGGAAAGACCTTGGTATCTACCCTGCCGGCTTATCTGAATGCCTTGGAAGGGAAGGGCGTGCACATTGTCACGGTCAATGACTATCTGGCAAAGCGTGATGCGGAGTGGATGGGCGAGGTTCATGAATTTCTGGGTCTGACCGTGGGCGTGATTCTCAATGATATGGACAATGATGAGAGAAGAGAGGCGTATAATTGCGACATTACCTATGCCACCAACAATGAATTGGGATTCGACTATCTGAGGGACAACATGGTGGTGTACAAGGAAGAACTGGTACAGAGGGATTTGCATTATGCCATCATCGACGAGGTGGATTCCGTGCTGATTGACGAGGCTAGGACGCCTTTGATTATTTCCGGTTCCAGCGGAAAGTCTACCAAGCTGTACGAGGCCTGCGATATCTTTGTGAAGCAGCTCACTAGGGGCACTGCGAAAGAGTTGTCCAAAATGGATATCCTGATGAATGAGGAAGAGCAGGAGACGGGAGATTACGTTGTGGACGAGAAGGACAAGAATGTCAATCTGACCGAGGAGGGCGTGCGCAAGGCGGAGCGGTTCTTCCAAGTGGACAACTTGGCGGATCCGGATAATCTGGAATTGCAGCATAATATCAATCTGGCACTTCGGGCGCATTCTCTGATGTTTAAGGATAAGGATTATGTGGTAAACGATGATGAAGTGCTGATCGTGGACGAGTTTACCGGGCGCATCATGCCGGGCAGGCGGTTTTCTGACGGCCTGCATCAGGCGATTGAGGCGAAAGAGCATGTGAAGGTGAAGAGGGAGAGCAAGACCCTTGCCACGATTACATTCCAGAATTTCTTTAATAAATATGCGAAGAAGTCCGGCATGACTGGTACTGCCATCACGGAGGAAAAGGAGTTTCGGGAGATATACGAGATGGACGTGGTGGAGGTTCCCACCAATGTGCCTATTGCCAGAGTGGACTACAATGACGTGGTGTATAAGACCCAGGAAGAGAAGTTCAATGCCGTGGTAGCGGATATCGGGGAGGCTCATGAGAAGGGGCAGCCAGTGCTGGTGGGCACCATTAATATCGACACTTCCGAGTATCTCAGCAGGAAGCTGCAGAAGAAGGGGATTCCCCACAAGGTGCTGAATGCCAAGTTCCATGAATTGGAGGCGGAGATTATTGCAGATGCCGGGCAGATGGGGGCTGTGACCATCGCCACCAACATGGCCGGCCGTGGTACGGATATCAAGCTGGGCGAGGGCGTGACGGAATTG
>CASGVX010000444.1 GCA_949346185.1 uncultured Lachnospiraceae bacterium | reverse complement strand
GGGGCAAAATATGCGGTGGCGGTAAGCAATGGAACCGCTGCGCTGCACGTTGCTTGCCTGGCGGCAGGGATTCAAGAGGGGGAGGAGGTCGTAACTTCTCCGATTACTTTTGCCGCATCGTCCAATTGCGTCCTATATTGCGGAGGGAAACCTGTGTTCGCAGATATTGATAGGGATACATATAATATTTCGCCAGAAGATTTGGAAAGGAAAATTACTGAAAGGACAAGAGCGATTATTCCAGTGCATTATACAGGGCAGCCCTGCCAGATGGATGAAATTCATAGAATTGCCCGGAAACATGATTTGCTAGTAATTGAAGATGCGGCACATGCATTGGGGGCAGAGTACAAGGGGCAGAAGATTGGCTCGCTTTCTGATATGACTTGCTTTAGCTTTCATCCGGTGAAGCCTATTACTACTGGCGAGGGAGGGATGATTACCACCAATGATGAGGCATTGTATAAAAGGCTTCTTTTGTTCCGGAGTCATGGAATCACCAGAGATGAGGAATTTCTGGAAGAAAATCAGGGAGCATGGTATTATGAGCAGGTGGAACTGGGATATAACTATAGGATCACAGATATCGGATGCGCTCTTGGGATTAGCCAGTTGAATAAATTGGATGGCTTTCTTGAAAGGCGTAAAGAGATTGCTGGGAGGTATGATGAAGCTTTTGCAGGATGCGAGGGATTGAAAACGCCCATGTTGATCCAGGGCTGCAATAGTGGCTGGCACCTTTATATGGTACAGGTGCTGAATCAGGATAGAAAAGTTGTTTTTGACAGGCTTCGGGAAGTTGGCGTGGGAGTCAACGTGCATTATATTCCCGTATATCGCCATCCTTATTATCGGAGAAATGGATATGGGGGAGTGCATTGTCCAGAGGCGGAGAAGTTCTACGAGAGGGCGATTAGTCTGCCGATTTTTCCGGGATTGACTGGGGAGCAGCAGGAATATGTGATAGAGCAGGTTATGGGAATTGTTGGTTGAGATGCGAATAGTAACTGTGCACAAAAATTTCATAATATTTTATGAAATATATAATGAAATGTATTGGAAATTATGATAAAATGTTTCTGGTTCAAATAAGTCAAAGGATACTGGAAGGCGTTCTGGGAAACCGGATAGGAAAAGCCGTACCTTTTCAGGGAAGGGGGAACAGGAATCTGGAGAGTATCTTTTGAACTTGCAATAACGCCATGGTCCGTACGCCATGGCGTTATTCTTGCATATTTGCATAGCGAGGAAAAGAGAATGGTATATAAAAATGTGGTGAAGGGAAGATTTCATAGCAGGGAAAATAGGTTTGTGGCCAAGGTATGGATTGATGGCGAGCTGGAGACTGTTCATGTAAAGAATACGGGGCGTTGTCGGGAACTTTTGCTCCCGGAGGCAAGGGTCGTCCTTGATGCGTCTGACAATCCTGCTAGGAAGACCAAGTATGATTTGGTAAGTGTGTACAAAGATAATTTGGGCTGGGTGAATATAGATAGCCAGGCTCCCAACAGGGTTATGGAGGAGTGGCTGACTAGCCAGGCGTATACATTTGTAAAACCAGAATATGCCTTTGGCAACTCCAGATTGGATTTCTACCTAGAGCGGGGGGAGGAGCGGTTTTTGATGGAAGTAAAGGGATGCACTTTGGAGGTGGATGGAATCGGATATTTCCCGGATGCCCCTACTCTGCGAGGAATCAAGCATATGCGGGAACTGGCGGATGCGGCAAAGGAGGGGTACCATGCGAT
>CASGVX010000443.1 GCA_949346185.1 uncultured Lachnospiraceae bacterium | reverse complement strand
TTTAATACATCATAAAAATTGTGACAATTGAAACTAGAAGAAAATAGCTTTATATCCTGTTTATTACCAACCAAAGCCAGCTGGGGGCTGGGCTGCACCTTATGCTTCCACCGACACACCGGCAGGCCGCTATATAGCACTCGCAGCCCACCGTGATCCGGTTCCAGGAAGGAATGCCACGAAAGCGTATCCCTCTCATAGGCGAGCACGCCGGGAGGAAGAAAAATCTGTTCCAGAAATCTCCTCACATCCTCCCCGGCATCCCCCAGCCTCTTTTCCAGTTTTCTATCCCCAGACAGCAGTTCTACCCCGGGAACACGTCCCTTGCCATCGCCCCCCTTTCCCTCTGCAGAGGACTTGTGAGAAGAACCGTCCTTTCTGAGAAGCGCAGCAAAATGCCCCTCCCCCGGTGCTCGATGGGGAAAGATGCGCACGCAGTCTTCCATAGAAGCCACCGGCTCCTCCAGCAGATCCGTCCGGCCGGGAGAAAATCCCTCCCGCCGTTCCACCGGGCACAGATGCATGTCCCCATGTGTGCCCAGCAGCCAGTCTACCACTCCCTCATCCTCCTCCAGAGAAAAGGTACAGGTAGAATAAACCATCATCCCGCCAGGGCGCAGCATGCGATAGGCCTGTTCCAGAATCTCCCGCTGCAGCGGGGCATACCTGTCCGGCCCCTTTTCCAGCCAGTCCTTCACCATCCTAGGTTCCCGGCGAAACATGCCCTCCCCAGAGCAGGGCGCATCTATCAAAATCTTGTCAAACCCCTCCGGAAATGCCTCTGCCAATCTCTCCGGCATCTCCGCCGTCACCATCACATTGGCAATCCCAGCCAGCTGCAGGTTCTTTGTCAGTGCCACAGCTCTGGATGCGCTCACATCATTTGCCACCAAAAAGCCCGTCCCGCCAAGCCTGCTCCCCAGTTCCGTAGCCTTCCCTCCCGGCGCAGCGCACAAATCCAGCACCAAATCCCCCGGCTCCACCGGAAGGATGCTGGCGGGAATCATGGCACTGGGTTCCTGAATATAATAAAGTCCGGCAAAATAATAGGGATGCTTGGCAGGCGAAAGCGCTTCCCCGGAATAATAAAATCCCTTTTCGCACCAAGGCACTCCCTCTCCGGAAAACAAAGCATGCGCCCGTCCCCCTTCCATTGCTTCAAGAGAGCCCGTCCCACCTGCGCCTTCATGCCCCATGCCACAGATTAATTCCCGCCACTTCTCCAGAGAAACTTTCCAAGTATTTACCCGATAAGCAGCATGAGGTACATCGGAAAAACTCTCCACGTACTCCCCATATTCCTCTCCCAGAAGACTTTTCATTCTCTCGCAATATTGCTTTGGCAAATCCGCCATATGTAACCTCGCTTCATTAATTGTAAGATATCCCAGATATTTTGCGTTCCCTTGTTTATTTGATACTGTTTAAGACGCTCTGCACCCGATAGGTCTCTGCAATGATATCCAATTGCTTGCTAAACCTTTTCAGAATCCCAATATCATCCTGCTGGTAAATCTGGAAAAATTCCTTCTGAATCTTATTGACCTCCCGCTCATTTGCCACCTGATAGAGATTCTCAATATTATTTAAAATATCCGAAATCACATTGGCCCTCTGCCTGTTGGAATTTTGAGCATCCATGATCTCATCCCGCACGGAAGCCATTTCCTCGTCCAAGACATTCACCGCATCTGCCGCCCGCAGCAGCCGCTCCCGCAATTCCCAACAAACAAAAACAACATCTGCACACGCTTA
>CASGVX010000442.1 GCA_949346185.1 uncultured Lachnospiraceae bacterium | reverse complement strand
AGATGAAAATTCCAGCTTACGCAAAATGCAAAGTTATTTTTTAACAGTCCCTAAGATGTTGGGGTCAGAGGGTATTTTGCCCCCCCGACTGATGCTGATTATCATAGCGATTTCCAGCGACCTGCGCCATCGGCAGTGGAGCGGTCTGCCCAGAGGGGGAATGGCTGTGAATCGCTTTTATTCATGAAAGAAGGAGAGAGAGAATGAATATTATTGTTACCGGCGGTGCTGGATTTATTGGTGGGAATTTCTGTCATTACATGACAAAGAAATATCCCGAAGACAACATCATCTGCATTGACAAACTGACCTATGCGGGAAATATGGAGACATTGGCTCCCATTATGGACAGGGAGAATTTTCAGTTTTTCAAGGCGGATATCGCTGACAGGGAGGCGGTTTACCGGATTTTCCGGGAGACCAAGCCGGACATCGTGGTGAATTTTGCAGCGGAGAGCCATGTGGACCGATCTATCACTGACCCGGAAATATTTCTGCGTACCAATATCATCGGTACCAGCGTGATGCTGGATGCCTGTCGGGAGTTTGGGATTACCCGCTATCATCAGGTGTCCACTGACGAGGTATATGGAGATCTGCCTTTGGACAGGCCGGATTTGTTCTTTACGGAGGATACGCCGATTCACACCTCCAGCCCCTATTCTGCTTCCAAGGCATCTGCGGATTTGCTGGTACAGGCATATGCTAGGACGTATCATATGCCCTGCACCATTTCCCGCTGTTCCAATAACTATGGACCCTATCATTTTCCTGAGAAGATGATTCCCCTGATGATTGCCAACTGTCTGAACGACAAGGAATTGCCCGTGTATGGCAAGGGAGACAATGTGAGGGACTGGCTCTATGTGGAGGATCATTGCATCGCCATTGACCTGATCATTCGCAAAGGGACTGATGGCGAGGTTTATAATATCGGAGGCCACAATGAGAAGACGAATCTTGAGGTGGTAAAAACCATTCTGAAGCAGTTAGATAAGCCGGAGAGCCTGATTACTTACGTGACGGACCGACCGGGACATGACAGGCGTTACGCTATTGACCCTACGAAGATTCATAAGGAATTGGGCTGGCTGCCCGCCACTCCTTTTGAAGCGGGCATCAAAAAGACGATCCAGTGGTATCTGGACAACCGCAGCTGGTGGGAGAATATTATTTCCGGAGAGTATGCGGATTACTATGATAAGATGTATTCCAACCGCTAATAGGTTGCAGGGAACGGGCAAGTCACCAACGGATATTGTTATCCGGGTGATAGATGCGCGTTCCCTTTTTGCTATAGGAAATCTCTAATCGAATATGCATTTAATCCGATAAAATTCTTGAAAAATCCCCCGGATAGTCTGCTTCTTTCTGGGGAGGGTGGTGGCGTTCACGGAATCGGTGCGGTACAGGATGGATTCTTGCAGATTGTCTGACTGCATTTTGATTCGCTTGATTCGGTGAGCGGCACCCGTTCCACGGTTTTTAAGCAGTTTTTCTAGGGAGTCCTCCTCCTTCACCACAGCCATGTCCAGTTTCCCATTTAGAAATTCCTTCACGAGTTCTTCGGGCTTTTCAAATTCTTTTCTGATAATTTCTAATTTTTCCAAGCCCGCTTTCTTTGAGAAAAAGGGATTTCTGGTCAGGGCAAGGAGTTCGGGCTTCTTCTCTGCCATGTAGAAAGCCCCTGTTCCGAGAAACTTCTCCTGTGTCAGTGACACGATTTTATTCGCCTGCCCTTTTTGAAATCCGAAACTAGTATTGCCGTTGTACA
>CASGVX010000441.1 GCA_949346185.1 uncultured Lachnospiraceae bacterium | reverse complement strand
AGTTACCAAATACTTAAACCGATCCCATACAGAGAGGAGTCTGACCCTATCCTTCAATGAGGATGGGAGAACCCTCTTTGGGACGGATCCCGCCACGGCGGCTTTGGTGCTGACGGCATTGGGGGTGGATGCCCTGGGAGTCAACTGCTCTGTAGGGCCGGACAGAATGGTGGATGTGGTGCGCCAGATGAAGGCTTATGCTGATGTGCCCATCATCTGCAAGCCCAATGCGGGGCTTCCCCAGATGGTAGAGGGGGAGACGGTTTACGATATGGAGCCGGAGGAATTTGCGGAGAATATGCTTCTTCTTGCCAGAGAGGGGGCAGATATTCTGGGAGGATGCTGCGGAACTACGCCGGAACATATCGGGAAAATGGTGCAGGCATTGGAACGAGAGAGTTTGCGGCAGGAAATCGCATTTATCGGACGCAGGAAGCATGTGGTTCGCAGGGCGCTGTCCAGCGAGCGGTATACTAGAAGTATTGAATTAGATGGCAGTTTCCAAGTGATTGGTGAGCGAATCAATCCCACGGGAAAGAAGGCATTGCAGGCGCAGCTTCGGGAGGGGAAGCTGGACTTGGTGACGGAGATGGCGGAATCCCAGGAGGAGGCGGGAGCCGCCATTCTGGATGTGAATATGGGCATGAATGGCATTGACGAGAAGGAGATGATGCTAAAGGTGGTGAGGGAACTCGCCATCGTAACGGATCTGCCCCTTTCCATTGACTCCAGCCATGTGGACGTGGTGGAGGCGGCTCTTAGGATTTATCCGGGTCGGGCACTCATTAATTCCATTTCCTTAGAGCCGGAGAAGTTTGAGAAATTGATACCCATAGCCAAGAAATATGGTGCCATGTTTATCTTGCTGCCCCTGTCAGAGGAGGGGCTTCCTAAGGATTTGGAGGAGAAGAAGGGCATTATCCGCACCATCTACGATGAAGCGTTGGCTCAGGGGCTGGTGGCAGAGGATATCATTGTGGATGGACTGGTGGCCACCGTGGGAGCCAATAAAAAGGCGGCTCTGGAGGTCTTTGAGACGATAGCTTACTGCAAGGAGGAGTTGGGGCTTGCCACGGCCTGCGGCCTGTCCAATATTTCCTTTGGCTTGCCGGAGCGGATGTTTGTCAATAGTGCCTTCCTGACCATGGCGATTCAGGAGGGACTGACCATGGCTATTGCCAATCCCTCCCAAGACTTGCTGATGCATGCCATGTTTGCTGCAGATTTATTGATGAATAAGCCGGAGGCAGATGTCCGGTATATTGACCGGGTGTCGGAACACAAGGTGACGGTGGTGTCCGGGGAGGTGTCTGCGGATGCCATTCAGAGTGCAGGGAGCGCAGGGGAAAAGAAGCCGATCTCCGAGAAGGGGAGCGAAGACCCGCTTTTTCAGGCGGTGGTGAAGGGTCGGAAGGAGAAGGTGCTGGAGTTGGTGAGGGAAGCCGTTTCTCAAGGAAGGGATGCCCAGAAAATCATTGACGAGAGCTTGATTCCCGCCATTAACCATGTGGGGGAATTGTTTGACAAGCAGGTTTATTATCTGCCCCAGCTGATTGCCAGTGCGGAGGCTATGGAGGGGGGGATCGGGGAATTGGAACCCATTCTGGCTGCCAGCCGCACGGGAAAGAACAAGGGCACGGTGGTGATTGCCACGGTGGAGCATGATATTCACGATATCGGAAAGAATCTGGTGGCACTGATGCTTCGGAATTACGGATACCGGGTGGTGGATCTGGGAAAGGATGTGCCGGCGGGGGAGATTATTGATGCCGCTATCAGGG
>CASGVX010000440.1 GCA_949346185.1 uncultured Lachnospiraceae bacterium | reverse complement strand
AGTAAACTGCCCTGCCACAGTGGTCTACGGCGGGGAGGAGTTCTGTCTGGAGAGGGACGGAAGTCTGGGAAGGGGGTGGGAGCGGGGGGTGACGGTCACCGCCTCCATGATTCGGGAATCTCTGGAGTATATGAGTAATTATTCTATGTATGCCTACGAGGAGGAACTAAGGCAGGGATATCTCACCGTGAGAGGCGGCCATCGGATTGGCTTGGCGGGAAAGATGGTCATGGAATCCGGTATGCCCAAGGCGCTTCAGAGCATCTCCTTTCTCAATATCCGGCTGGCTCATGAAGTGCTGGGGTGCGGCGACGAAGTCATCCCTCATCTGGTGGAGGGGGAGCGATTTTGCAATAGCCTGATTATCTCCCCGCCGGGCTGTGGAAAGACTACTCTTCTTCGGGACATTGTGCGGGGACTGTCTGATGGGGGAAAGGGATATGGGGGGATGACGGTGGGGGTGGTAGATGAGCGGTCGGAGATTGGAGCCTGCTATCAGGGCCGTCCCCAAAATGATTTGGGAAGCCGGACGGATGTGCTGGACGGCTGTTCCAAGGTTAAGGGAATGATGATGCTGGTGCGCTCCATGGCGCCTCGGGTGATTGCAGTGGACGAGGTGGGCTCCCGAGAGGATGTGGAGGCTATGGAGTACGTGATGAACTGCGGAGTGGGAATCCTTGCCACGGCTCATGGAAATTCCGTGGATGAGGTGAAGAAGAAGCCTATTCTGGGCAAGATGGTGCAGGAGAGAGCCTTTGAGCGGTATGTTGTGCTGCAGCCGGGGGTCGTTGGGAAGGTACAGGCTGTATTTGACGGAAGGGGAACCCTGCTCTTTTCCGGGGGAGCTTGTTCGGAAACGGTGGTGGAGCCGGCATGTTGAAGGTATTGGGTGCGCTGTGTGTGGTGTGCGGCTGCAGCGGGATGGGATGGCATGCGGTGTCCAGACATGCCACGAGAATCCGCGTGCTGCAGGAACTGGAGCAGGGACTGCAGTTTCTGTATGGGGAGATAACCTACTCTGCCTGTGATATGGCAGAACTGATGGAGAGGCTTTCTGGTCGGGGCGGCTGCTTCCGAGACTTTTGGCAGGGGATTCAGGAATTGCTGCAGCAGCACAGGGGACAGCCTTTTTTCTCCTACTGGAAAAGCCAGATGCCTAGGATTCAGGGATACCAGCATCTCACGGCGGAGGATAGGATATTGATAGAAAAGATAGGAGGCAATCTGGGGAATTTGGACAGGCAGACCCAGCTGGATACGATTCGGATCTTCCAGAAAAGGCTGGAGGGGATTTTGGGACAGGCATTGAAGGAGTTTCAGGGAAAGGCCAGGGTCTCCATGGCACTGGGGGTGACGACGGGGCTGTTTCTGGCAATATTTCTTCTGTGAGAAAGGCATGGCATATGACGATCAATATGATATTTAAAATTGCTGCGGTGGGAATACTGGTTTCCGTGCTGGGACAGGTATTGAAACAATCCGGGAGGGATGAGCAGGCATTTCTGGTAAGCCTGGCGGGACTGATTCTGGTGCTTCTGTGGGTGGTTCCTTATATTTTGGAGTTGTTTGAGACCATCCAGAGATTATTTTCTCTATAGCTGCTGCGAATAGCAACTCTATATAGGCAAGGGGGGATTGCATGCTGCGTATTACGATGATTGGCATGATGGCAGTGTTTCTGGCCATGGTGCTGAAAAAGGACAAGGCAGAATTTGGGCTCTTGGTGATTCTGGGTGCCTGCGTGGTGATTCTGGGGCTTTCCCTTTCCAAGGTGGAAGAGG
>CASGVX010000439.1 GCA_949346185.1 uncultured Lachnospiraceae bacterium | reverse complement strand
ATGGAGATTCCAGCAAGCAAAATGTGAAGATTTATTTCTTAACAGTTCCTTAATTGCACCAGCTGTCGCATGTTCACCGGGATAATGCAATGTGAGACCGGACATCGACAATAGAAAAAGGGGCTCAGGAGAGCCCCTTTTTTAAAGTTCAGCCATTGCTTTATACTGATCTTTCAGTGCGGTATATAGATTTTTGTAAATCTTATGGTATTTGTCATATTCCTTGGTCGCCTCTGCGTTCGGCAGACACTGCTTTTCAGGATCCTTGTGGATCATCTTCCGGCAGGCATCCTCCACGCTGTCGTACAGTCCTGCGCCTACGCCGGCCAGGATTGCCACGCCCAGTGCGGGTCCCTCCGTTGCTGTTACCGTATTTACCTCGCAGCCAAACATGTCAGCCATCATCTGGCGCTGGACGGCATTCTTTGCACCACCGCCGCATGCCATCATATCATTGACTTCCACGCCCATCTCGGAGAGGATATCCTTGCAGTCTGTCAGAGAGTAGCTGATGCCCTCCATCACTGCCCGGGCAATGTCCTTTCTGGTGTGCATGCTGGAGAGGCCGAAGAACACGCCTCTGCAGTTGGGATCCAGATGGGGGGTGCGCTCGCCGTTCAGATAGGGGAGGTATATCAATTTATTTGCCCCGATGGGCGTTTCCTGTACTTCCTTATTGATAATGTCAAAGGCGCCGCAGCCCTTTTCCTTGGCTTCCGCCTCATAACTGGTGCCCATGTTCTCCTGATACCAGGCAAGGGAGTAGCCGGCAGCCTGAGTCACGCCCATCACATGCCATGCGCCAGGAACGGCGCAGCAGAAGGTGTGCACTCTGCCCTTGGGGTCGATGGTGATTTGGTTGCTGTGAGCAAATACCACGCCGCTGGTTCCGATGGTGGTAAATGCTTTTCCGTCCTCCACTACGCCTGTGCCCACGGCAGCGGCTGCATTGTCCCCGGCACCGCCCACCACGACAGTTGCTGTGGAAAGCCCGGTCTTTTCAGCGATTTCAGGAAGGATGGTTCCCGTGACTTCTGGAGATTCATATACTTTGGCCAGAAGGTTCTTGTCAATTTCTAAAATCTCCAGCAGTTCGTCGGACCACTGGCGTTTTGGCACGTCCAGCAGCTGCATGCCGGAGGCATCAGATACCTCTGTGGCAAATTCTCCTGTGAGGATATAGCGCACATAGTCCTTGGGAAGAAGGATATGCTTGCATTTTGCGTAGTTTTCCGGCTCGTTGTTCCGCACCCAGAGAATCTTGGAGGCAGTAAAGCCTGTCATGGCAGGATTGGCAGTGATTTCAATTAATTTCTCTGCCCCTGCTTTGGCGGTCATCTCCTCGCATTCCTTCTCCGTGCGCTGGTCGCACCAGATGATGGATGGGCGGATGACTTCTCCGGCCTCGTCTAACATGACCAAGCCATGCATCTGTCCGGAAATTCCCAATCCTTTGATATCCTCCTTGTCCACGCCGGAATCTTTCACCACTTTGGCGATGGTTTCCAGAGCGGCATCCCGCCAATCCTCTGGTTTCTGCTCTGCCCAGCCGTTATTGGGGGTATACAGGGGATAATCCTTTCCAGCGGATGCAATCACCTCGCCAGCCTCGTCAAAGAGCACCGTCTTTGTGGAAGAGGTACCCAAGTCAATGCCGATTAAATAGTTCATAAGTAAATAGTCCTTTCATTATATTTGCAAAAAAGTTTTAATAGGCTTTTGCGCATGATGTGCCCGAAAGGGCATGAATTGTTACTATTCACGGCTTCGCCGCTCATAGTAACAAGCAGCGCTTTCAGCGC
>CASGVX010000438.1 GCA_949346185.1 uncultured Lachnospiraceae bacterium | reverse complement strand
AATTTCTGAAAGAGGCATTGGGCTTTGTGTCAGAGGATGAATACAGAGCCCACGTAAAGGAGGAATTGCTGGAGGGGAAAAAGCAGATGGAGAAATCAGAGGCCATGGAACAGTTCTTTGACCAGGTTCTTTCTAAAAGTGTTGTGGAGCTGGATCGTGAGGAGGTGGCTGACTTTTGTATGGATTCTTATGTAAAAAATGAACAGCAGATGGCAGTTGTCAACAATGAGAGCTTTGAAAAGTATATTCAGGAAATGTATCACATGGAAAAAGAGGAGTATTACGAAAAAAACTATGCGGAGGGGGAGCGGGCGCTCAAGGAGATGATTGTGGTGGGAGTGCTGGCATCTAGGCTTTCCTGCAATCAGGGGGACTATCAGGCTATGAGAGAAGCGGTGGCAGATTATTACATTGATATGAATTTTTTCCAATGAGGCAAAGAAAATTGGGGTTGACAGATTGTGTGAAATGGGGATTTGGGGGTATGAGAGATGTTAGTTCAATACAATTCATTCGGGTTGTCGGGTTCATTCTAACATTGCATTTTCGGAATTGCAACTGCCAAGCAATTCAGCAATCGCTTTTTCCCAATATTTATCGGGAATATCATACCAATGAGTTTTCCCAGCCTCCTTCTGGCACAAATTCATGGCTCTTGCCTGCACCGTCCCATGGGATACCTCTCCCGTAAGGAGCAAATGCTTCGTCACCTGCATCCAATAGGGAGCTGCCTTTTTCAGCCCTGATTCTTGCATTTCCTCTATTACTTTCTCTTTATCATAATCCATGCTAATTAATTCGTATGTCCATTCCTCCATATTTTGATGAAGAATCATAAACTGCGCCTTTCCATTGCTATGCATAGGCACGCCCACAGCGCCGGGATTTAACACCACTTTACCGCCATGCCTTATCACTCCCTGCAGATGGGTATGGCCGCAAAGAATATACTTACACGCACATTCATCAATGATCCGATTTGTCCTATCATGTTCAGGAAGCATTTTTTCATTGTTTCTATGTGGCGAACCGTGGCAAGCCAATATCGTAGAGATATTATGGAATAGAATCTCTTCAGAAATAGAAAGGCTTTGAAAAAAATCAAGATCTCTTCTCGTCAGATTGTCATAACAATATTGCATCGCACCCACGGAGCGGTTCCCATCTTTCCATTGGCAATCTTTATCATATCTTCGACTAATCCAGTAGTCTTCCTTATTGCCCCTAACAAAATAGCAAGTGTTATTTTCTTTCAAAGCATATATCATTTCCATTGTTTTCTGAGGATATGGAAATTCCCCTAAATAATCGCCTAAAAAGATAAACCTATGAATATTGCGCGCCAAAACATATTCCATACATCGTTCAAACGCTGCATAATTTCCATGTATATCAGAGAAAACTGCAATTTCCATACACATTTGTGCGAGCCTCCTTCATCCATGCGCTATTCTCCTTGAATCAGTGAAAAAATTATCCATAAAAAAGAGGAAGAGTCTTTCTAAAGGCAGCACAGAACGCTGCCCAAGAAAGATTATACTTCCTCTAAGAAGAACGCAAAACCGGCGTTCTTCACATTGAAAATACCGAGGAATTTCCTATACAGAAAAAAAAACAGTCGTAAGCCCTCATACATAAGGCTTACGACCACTTTCAGCCAATGCCGCAGACCGGAATCGAACCGGTACGGGTATCACTACCCACAGGATTTTAAGTCCTGGGCGTCTGCCAGTTCCGCCACTGCGGCAAAGCAACATCATTAGTTGCTAAATGGGACCTATAGGGCTCGAACCTATGACCCTCTGCTTGTAAGGCAGATGC
>CASGVX010000437.1 GCA_949346185.1 uncultured Lachnospiraceae bacterium | reverse complement strand
TTTTGCCTTGCCCTTCCATAATTCCACACGAAATAGTACGTATGTTATTTTTCATTCTGTTAGCAATATATATTGTATCATGTTATATAAATATTTCAATATACAAATGTAACAAAAAAACAGAGAAGATTTCTCTGTTTTTTATAAAAAACTATTTATTTTCAATCTTGGACTTCTTCAAATATGCCAATATCTCTTTCTTGAAGCCCGTCCACGCCTCCGGGTGATCTACCATATGCTTGGGACACTTTTTCCCCGTCACGTCATAATGGCGGATAATGTCGCTTGACTCCAGTTCATACTTGTCGCAAAGGTAAGCCACCAGATGTATCAGGGAATAGTAAGTCGCCTGAGAAAACTGCCCTGATTTATCTGGATGGCAGCACTCTATGGATAGGGTATCCGCATTTCTCACATTGGAAGCATAGGCAATCTCATTTTCCGGCACGCAGCATAGAATCCTGCCGTCCAAGCCGATAATGAAATGGCTGCTCACCTTGTTTCCCTTATCATCCGGTTCCTCTTTCCTAGATTCAAAATAATTTCTATTTGCCTGGGCATCCGTGCCGGGATTGGCGGTATAATGCACCACCACCCCCCGAACTTTCTCCAGAGGAGTCCCCGGCCTGGAATTTATATTTTTCGTCAAATACATTTCCTGCATCTCCGGCTTAGCCACTTGAATGACAGAATAATCAATTTCCGGCTTTCCCACATCCCCTTTCTTAGAAAAAAGCCCCCGGAAAATCCCCACTACCAAGCAGACAAAAAGGATTGTCACCCCTAGAGCCGCAAGAACCACTGCCAGAAGATATTTGTTCTTTTTCGCCAATTTTTTCATATTATAATTGTTCCCACTCTTACAGTTCCGTATCTCGTACTGCACCTATTCTTCGTTTGCGAAGTAGTACTCTCTAAAAATATCCTGCGTCAAATCATCCAGAGTTACTATCCAAAACCTATGTTTCCCAGTGCTGGCTAATTCTGCTCCACGCTATAATTGGGCGCCTCCTTGGTAATATGAATATCATGGGGATGGCTCTCTTTCAATGAGGCAGAGGAGATTTTCACAAACTTTCCAGTCTCCTGCAATGTCTTCACATCATTGGCTCCGCAATATCCCATGCCGGAACGGAGGCCGCCCATCAACTGAAATACCGTATCCTCCACGGTGCCCTTGTATGCCACCCGGCCCTCCACGCCCTCCGGCACCAGTTTTTTTGCGCCAGACTGGAAATAGCGATCCTTGCTGCCATTCTCCATGGCTGCTATGGATCCCATGCCCCGATAAACTTTATATTTGCGCCCCTGAAATAATTCAAAATCCCCAGGGCTCTCGTCACATCCGGCAAACATGCTTCCCATCATGCAGACGCTGGCTCCCGCCGCAATGGCTTTCGCCATATCTCCAGAATATTTAATTCCACCGTCAGCGATAATTGGCACCCCATATTTCTTCGCCACCTCGTACACGTCCATAATGGCGGATATCTGGGGAACACCAATTCCTGCTACTACTCGGGTAGTACAGATGGACCCTGGACCAATCCCCACCTTCACACAGTCAACGCCAGCCTTGATCAAATCCTCCGCCGCCTCCCCGGTGGCCACATTGCCGGCAATAATCTGAAGATCAGGAAAGGCCTCCCGAATCATCTTGACGCATCGAAGGACATTGGCGCTATGGCCATGGGCGCTGTCTAAGACAACGCAATCCACATGCTTGTCCACCAGAGCCCTCACCCTGTCAAGCACATTGGCGGTAATTCCTACTGCCGCTCCGCAGAGAAGCCTTCCCTGAGAATCTTTCGCCGCCAGAGGA
>CASGVX010000436.1 GCA_949346185.1 uncultured Lachnospiraceae bacterium | reverse complement strand
AGCAGGTGCGGGAGGAATTAAAGGAGGGGGCATCTGGAGATTCAGAGAGGGAAGGGCAGGCGCAGAAAAGAGAGGGATTGTCCTCATGGGAGAATGCGTCAGAACCCGCTGGGGGAAGGAGCGATTCTGGCGGTGCAGGAGGAAGTCGGTCGGCCACGATTGCCAAGGTGGAGCGGAAGAAGGAAAAGAAAAATCCGCCCCTGCTATTTAATCTGGCAGAACTGCAGAATACCTGCTCCAAACTCTTTAAGATCAGCCCGGATGAAACTTTGAAAATCGTCCAAGAGCTTTACGAAAAGAAATTGGTCACCTATCCCCGTACGGATGCCAGAGTTCTCTCCACTGCGGTGGCAAAGGAGATACATAAAAATATTAGCGGGCTGCGAGGGTATGCCCAGCTGGCGGAAGCGGCGGAGTATATCCTTGGGGGGAAACGCCAGGAGGGGATTGCTAAGACCAAATATGTGAACGACAAGCAAATCACGGATCACTATGCCATCATCCCCACGGGGCAGGGGCTGGGGGCGCTGCGCAGCGTTTCTCCCACCGCCAGCCGGGTGTACGAGGTGATTGCCAGGCGTTTCCTGTGCATCTTCTATCCGCCGGCAGAATACCTGAAATTGTCGGTGACTGCCACCAGAAAGACGGAATCCTTTTTCGCAAATTTCAAGGTCATGAAGGAAGCGGGCTATCTTGCCATCGCCACGGCATCCTTTGCCCAGAAAAAGGGAGCCGATGCCCGGGATTCCGGCAAGGGCCAAAATGCCGCCGGGGATGGGGAGAGCCGGAAGAATGCTGGCGACGAGGAAGAAATCAGCGTGGATGAGAATGTGCTTGCCGTGATGCAGGGACTGAAAAAGGGGATGGAGATCCAGTTGAACCAGCTGACCATCAAGGAGGGGGAGACCTCCCCGCCCAAGCGGTACAATTCCGGTTCCATGATTCTCGCCATGGAGAATGCGGGGCAGCTAATCGAGGACGAGGATCTTCGGGCGCAGATCAAGTCCAGCGGCATCGGTACCAGCGCCACCAGGGCAGAGATTCTGAGCAAACTGGTGAAGATTAAGTATTTGAAACTGAACAAAAAGACCCAGGTCATCACCCCGGAACTCTTGGGGGAGATGGTGTATGACGTGGTGACCATTTCCATCAAGCCGCTGCTGAACCCGGAACTCACTGCCAGCTGGGAACTGGGCCTTACCCAGGTGGCAGATGGCTCCATCACGGAAGAGGAATATATGGTGAAATTAAATGGATTTATCCAGAGGCGGGTGGATTATGTGAAGCAGACCAATTATAGCCAGATGCTGCGACAGATGTTCGACCAGTCGGCATCCTATTATAAAAAGGGATGAGCCGTGTTTGATCGTTGCTTGTCACAAACATACGAACTATCGTTTTTTTCATGCGCAATAAAGCCAAAGTGAGCTTAGCTCGCTATGCAGAAAAGAGGAGAATCATGTACGAACAATTAAAAAATAAAAATTTATTCAAAATGGAGGAGACAATGGCGGCGGGGATTTTCGAGGATGTGGATTTTCCTTGGGACGTACTGCCTCTGATTAAGGATTTCATCTTAAAGCTAGGAACTACGCTTTCTGGGGAAGAGTATGACCAGCCGGAAGAGCATGTGTGGATTGCCAAGTCGGCAAAAGTATATCCCACTGCCACTATTTTGGCGCCAACGATTATCGGGCCTAAGACAGAAGTGCGTCCCGGCGCTTTCATCCGAGGGAATGCCATCGTTGGGGAGAACTGCGTGGTGGGAAACTCCACGGAACTGAAAAACGTGATTTTATTCAACAATGTGCAGGTACCCCATTATAATT
>CASGVX010000435.1 GCA_949346185.1 uncultured Lachnospiraceae bacterium | reverse complement strand
CCCGCCGCAAACATCTCCTTGGCATACTCCTCCACCTGAATGCCCGCGATGGAAGCCAATTCCTCCGCCGCCATCCTGTCCATCTCCGTGCAAGTAGGGGAACGGTAAATCAGCGTATCCGACAGGATGGCAGAACACAATAGCCCCGCAATCCCCACGGGAATCTTCTCGTGATGCTCCCGGTACATCTGATAGACGATGGTGGCGGTGCATCCCAGAGGCTGGTTGCGGAAGACTACCGGCTCCAGAGTTTCCAAATTGCCTATGCGGTGGTGGTCGATAATCTCCAGAATCTTCGCCTCCTCGATTCCGTCCACCGCCTGGCTGACCTCGTTGTGATCCACCAGAACCAGCTGCTTTTTCCTAGCACCCAGCAGCCTCCTTCGGGAAATCATGCCAAAATACTTCCCCGACCAGTCCAGCACCGGAAAATCCCGGTAACGCTTCTTCGCCATCACCTCCCGGATATCGTCCAGATACTCTCCCAGCCCAAATGTAACCAGATTCTGATGCTTCATGAAATATCTGACGGGGATGCTCTGATTAATCAGGCGGGACGCAGTGAAGGTGTCATAAGGCGTCTTGATGATAAAGCACCCCTTTTCCTCCGCCATCTTGCAAATCGTGTAGGACACCCGGGCGCCATCGCAGATTATGATGCATTTGGCATCCATCTCGATGGCGCAGAGCTGGGACTCGTAGCGATTTCCCAAAATGACAATGTCCCCCTTCTGGATATAGTTTTCCATGAGATCCGGGTTGGCAGCGGCAATCAGACACTTCCCATCAGTCACCGACTGCCTCTCGTCCCCCTGGATCATCTCTCCTGAAAGGGCTTCGATGACATTGGCAAAAGGGGTTCTTGCTTTGGCGATAATCGTGCTATCGTAGACTTCCATATAGGATTTTGCGATATCCTCAATGGTAATCAGCCCCCGCAGCTGCCCCTCGTCATCCACCACCGGCAAAGTCTGCAGGCCATCCCTGCGCATAATCTCCCATGCCATCTTCAGGGAAATATTTTTCTTCACCCCCGTCACCCGAGCCACATCAATATCCATAACCTGGGTTCTCACATCAGACATATAATCCGGGGCCGGCATCCCGAACCTGCGCAGGACGAACTGGGTCTCCTCGTTGATTTCCCCCGCCCGCTTGGCCACATAGGTCTCCGGAGAGATCCTCTGCTTCAGCCTGGCATAGGCAATCGCAGAACAGACCGAATCCGTATCCGGGTTGATATGACCGATGACATTCACAATCTGATTATTCTTATTCATTCGTATTCACCCTCTTTCCAAAGGAAACTTGCGCACAAAAACCAGAAAATGTACGTCATGCTCCTCCGCTCTGGTCTGTTACTACATGTAACTATCTCTTAGCATAACACATATTCCAGAAAAATACAAATAGAAATCCCAGTTTTTTCTTGTATATTTAGAAAAATATAGTATACTAATTATTTGTGGGCACCCCAAGGGCTATTCCGGCGGGTGTCGAATAGGATCAGATATAATATGAAACATGCGCAGAAAGGTGGATTTATAACCATGAAGATGAGACGAGAAGACGTGAGGAACATAGCAATCATAGCCCATGTAGATCACGGAAAGACAACCCTTGTAGATGAGCTGCTCAAGCAGAGCGGCGTATTCCGCTCCAATCAGGAAGTGGCAGAGCGCGTGATGGATTCCGGCGATATCGAGAGGGAGCGAGGCATCACCATCCTCTCCAAGAACACCGCCATTACTTATAAAGATACGAAAATCAATATCATTGACACCCCCGGCCATGCCGACTTCGGCGGCGAGGTGGAGCGGGTGCTGAAGATGGTGAACGGCGTGATCCTAGTGGTGGATGCTTTCGAGGGCGCCATGCCCCA
>CASGVX010000434.1 GCA_949346185.1 uncultured Lachnospiraceae bacterium | reverse complement strand
GTGTCCGAATTTATCCACCGCTGCGTGGAATCTCTGGTGAATCAGACGATTGGGATAGAAGATATGGAATGTATCTTCGTGGATGATGCATCAACGGATGACACGTTGGAGAAATTGATATCTTGGGAGGGGAAATTCCCAGAGAGCATTCTAGTGGTGCCCTGCCAGGAGAATCATAAGCAGGGGGCGGCTAGGAATGTGGGGCTGTCCTATGCCACCGGACAGTACATTGCCTTTCTTGATTCAGACGATTATGTGGATGCTCGGATGTATGAGGCCATGTATCAGAAAGCGGTGGATTTGAAATGTGATGTGGTGGGCAGTTTCTTTGCCAGAGAGACGAGGGACGGGCGGCAGCTTTACAGAGATGAAACTGGACTGGAGACAGAAAAGCTGGTGAAGGTGGATACTCGGGCCAAGAGAAAGGAACTGATGGTGAATGGTCTGCCATCGGGGGTGAATACCAGATTGTACCGCAGGAATCTGATTATTGGCAATCATCTATTCTTTCCGGAGGATATTCAGTATGAGGATAACTATTGGGGGGCGATTCTTCTGGAAATGGTATCTTCCTATTACATTATAGATTCCTGCTTTTATCACTATGTGGTCAATGAAGCCTCCACGGTCATGGAGCAGAATGCAGTGCATCATTTGGACAGGCTGGTGATTGAGGTGATGAAGGTGGAGAAGTATAAAGAGGATGGCATGTTCGAGGAATATCACGATGAGATAGAATTTAATTTTCTCCGCCTGTTCTTTATCAATACGATTCGAATCCTTTTTGTGAGGTTTGATCAGATTCCCTATCAGATTATCTATGATATGCAGGGGTGGGTGCGGGAACTATTTCCGAATTACCAAAGGAATCCATATCTGGAAAAATTGCCTCCTTTGCAGCTGGAACTGCTAAAGATCATTCAGGTGGATCTGACGCCTGAAAAAATAGAAATTCTGGCACAGGGATACCGCGGGGTTTTATAAAAAAATGATTTTCACACTAAAGGTTTTTCCCCAACACTCCGATAAATCATATGAAAGTAGTTAGAATATGTGTTAGGTGGTGATGATTATGAGAGTAGATGCAGTGAATCAAATCAGTCAGATTTATAAGCCTTCTGGAGCAAAGAAGGTGGAGAAATCAGGCAGTGTCAAGAATAAAGATGCTTATGAAATCTCTCAGTCTGCCAAGGATTATCAGGTGGCTAGGAAGGCAGTGGCCGAGGCTTCTGATATTCGGGAAGACAAGGTTGCCCAGATGAAGGAGGCATTGGCATCTGGCAGTTACAATGTTTCTGCTCAGGAGATTGCAGAAAAGATTGTCAGCAATTATTTTGATTGCTCCATATAAGTAAGAGAGGTGGGGTGTTGCTATTCACAGCCGACTAAATTCGAGGATTTTTGGTGCGATTTATGCCAAAAGCGCGAGTTTTCCGGCGTCATTTTGCAGGCTTTATGCAAAGTGCGTGCATATCAGCGCCGAAAGCGCTGTTTGGTTACTATGAACGGCAAAGCCGTGAATGGTAACAATGAGGTTTCAAGATGGCTAGTTTGATGGAAGAACTTTTCACTGTGCTGGACAGTGAGAAGCAGATTTATGAGAAGCTGATTCCCGTGTCGGAAAAGAAGACAGGCATCCTGATCAAAGGAGACCTGAGGGAACTGGAAGCGGTGGCTCAGGAAGAGCAGGCGTTGGTGGAGCAGGCGGCCTCCTTGGGGAGCGAGAGGGAGAAGGTAATCAAGAATATTGGCATCGTCCTGAACAGGGATGCCAGTACTTTGGACTTGACCACGCTGGCGGGACTTCTGGCGAAGCAGCCAGAGGAGAAGGAGAAGCTGGCGAGGCTGCATGATTCCCTGCAGGGTGTGATGAGGCGTCTTG
>CASGVX010000433.1 GCA_949346185.1 uncultured Lachnospiraceae bacterium | reverse complement strand
GATGCCACGGACCGAGTCAGCATGGGATATATTCCCCCGGAGAATAGAATTGCGGTGACAGATATTGACGGCACCCTGATTGCAGAAAAGGGCAGGAAGGTGGACAATAAGGCCATGGTGAGGAAGACGCCGGCGGAGGCGAGGGCGTACCTTCAGGAAATTCAGGAGCGGTATTTCGACAAGGATAAGGAACTGCGCTACGGGGGAATCCTCTACCAGCCCATGGCAGAAATGTATGATTATCTGGAGGCGAATGGGTTTGAGATTTTCTTCGTGTCCGGCAACTGCAATGCCCTGACTTATGCTTGGGCGAATTATTACTTTGGGGCAGATTATGCCCACTGCATTGGCTCCAATGTGGAATTGGAGATTGACGATTCTCAGGACTTCCGCATGGAGCCCACCGGCAAGTATGAGGGATGCTGGAAGGAGAAGAAATGCTACCGCATTTATAATCAGGTGGGAAAGTGCCCGGTTCTGGCTTTTGGAAACAGTGATGGGGACGTGCGGATGCTTCAGTGGACTCAGGCAAATCCAGATTATTCTGGCCTGGGGGTCATGATTGTCCACGATGACAGGCGGGAATATGTCTATTCTGTTGATTTGATTTCCCGCTTCTGCCAGAACAATCATTTTGTGAAGGCAGAGATTTCTCGTAGTTTTAAGAAAATATTTATAGAAAAGTAACTGAGAGATATAGAGGTGGCGCGCCAAATATCCAAGTAGCCAAATGTCCAAGTATGTAATAGGCTTGGATATTTGGCTTTCTTTTCATATAAATAAATATTATGCTTGAAATGCTTGAAATAACGTGATATGATTCTATATGAAATCGTTTTCATATGATTATAGATATGGATTGATGCTTATGGGAAATGGAAGGATGAGGAGGGCGCTATGTCAGAGATTTTTCAGAAAAGGTTGGAGAGGCATCGGGATGAGATGCGGTGGCTGTACATGGAGCTGTATGACAATGGGGACATGTATGGGGAGCTGGAGCAGAGGTGCAGAGAGTTTTATAGGGAGCGAGGGAAGGACTTGAAGGCTCTGGATCATCGCAGGGAGCGGGATACGAACTGGTATAAGCAGAATGACATGCTGGGGATGATGCTCTATATTGACAATTTTGCCGGCAATCTGAAAGGAGTTCAGAAGAAGCTGGATTATCTGGAAAAGAGCAATGTGAACTATGTTCACCTGATGCCCTTTCTTGACACTACGGAGGGGAAATCCGATGGGGGATATGCGGTCAGGGACTTTCGGAGGGTTCAGGAAAAACTGGGGACGATGGAAGATTTGGAGAATCTGACGAAGGCTTGCCACGAGAGGAAGATGAGTGTCTGCTGCGATTTCGTGATGAACCACACTTCCGAGGATCACGACTGGGCCAGGAGGGCCAGAAGGGGAGATGGGGAATATATGAGCCGTTACTTCTTCTATGACAGCGATGTGATTCCCAAGCAATATGAACAGACGGTACCTCAGGTATTTCCCGCTACGGCTCCCGGGAACTTTACTTGGATTGATGAGGCAAAGCATTATGTGATGACTACCTTTTATCCCTATCAGTGGGATTTGAACTATCAGAATCCCAGAGTGTTCAACGAGATGATGTACAATTTCCTGTACCTTGCCAACCGGGGCATTGACATTATCCGCATTGATGCCGTGCCATATATCTGGAAGGAACTGGGGACGAATTGCAGGAACCTCCCTCAGGTTCACACCATTGTCCGCCTAATGCGAATCATCAGCGAGATTGTGTGTCCAGGCGTTCTTCTTCTGGGGGAGGTGGTCATGGAGCCGGCTCGGGTGGTTCCCTATTTCGGAACGGTGGAGAAGCCGGAGTGCCATATGCTGTACAACGTGACTACCATGGCCACTACTTGGCAT
>CASGVX010000432.1 GCA_949346185.1 uncultured Lachnospiraceae bacterium | reverse complement strand
AGCGGTTCGTTTTTATGCTCCGTTTGGTTTAAATAAGATTGTCTATAAATATGTGTCGAGGATGAAGGATGTCCACGGAGACTGCGCCGTCACCTTGTCCGTAGGGGAGCATCCCCGGGAAGTGTACCAGTATTGGTATGACTGCGGGGCTGATAGGTATCTTCTTCGCCACGAGACAGCCAGCCGCAGCCATTACGAGATGCTGCACCCGGGGGAGATGTCTTTTTCCCGGCGGATGCAGTGCCTGTACGACCTGAAGGAAATCGGCTATCAGGTGGGAGCGGGATTCATGGTTGGCTCTCCCGGCCAGACATTGGAATGCATGGGGGAGGATTTGATATTTCTAAAGGAGCTGAATCCCCACATGGTGGGAATTGGCCCTTTCATTCCCCAGCGAGATACCCCCTTCGGGAAAAGGGCAGCGGGCACCTTGGAACAGACGCTGCTGCTTCTGAGCCTGATTCGCCTCATGCTGCCCAAGGTTCTACTTCCCGCCACTACGGCCTTGGGGACCATCCATCCCCGGGGGCGGGAACTGGGGATTCTGGCGGGAGCCAATGTGGTAATGCCCAATCTCTCTCCGGTCTCCGTGCGGGATCAGTATCTCCTGTATGACAATAAAATCTGCACTGGGGAGGAGTCTGCCCAGTGCAGGGAATGCTTGGCCGCCCGCATGGATTCCATTGGATATCAGATTGTGGCAGAGCGGGGGGATTATCCCGGAAGCGAGAAGCGGCATGGAGGTAGGAGATGGAAGAAATATGCTGGAATTTGAAAGAATTTTATAAAAATCATGTGGACACCATCAAGGTGGTTCAGAAAGGGAGGAAGCTTATGTGTAAATGCAAGAAGGTAATTGACGGTGCGGCAGCGATTGGAAATAGCAGGTCCGGGTCAAACGTGGCAGTGGCTATCAACGTGACAGATATCGTGAAGTATGTCGCCATTGCTGGCGTGGCCATTGTGGGCATTATTTTCGGTACGAAGACATGGTGCAATTATATGAAGAACAAGGAAGATGAGGAAGCGTAATCCCCATGGGAAAAGATTTATTTATCGCAGAGAAACCCAGTGTGGCAAAGGAATTTGCCAAGGTGCTGGGAGTGAACGGAAATGGTGGAAAGGGCTATCTGGAATCCGGGGAATATGTGGTGACATGGTGCGTAGGGCATCTGGTCACCATGAGTTATCCGGATGCCTATGACCAGGCATTGAAGAAATGGTCCCTGCAGACGCTGCCCTTTCTGCCAGAGGAGTTTCTATATGAACTAATTCCCGATGTGAAGAAGCAGTTTCGCATCGTGGAGGGGCTGCTGAACAGGGAGGATGTGTCACGGATCTTTGTGTGCACGGACTCCGGGCGGGAGGGAGAATACATTTACCGCCTAGTGGATCAGATGGCTCATGTCCCTGCCACGAAGGAAAAGCGCCGGGTGTGGATTGATTCCCAGACGGAGGAGGAGATTAAGCGGGGCATCCGTGAGGCAAAGTTTCTGGATGCCTATGATAACCTCTCTGCCTCCGCTTACCTTCGGGCAAAGGAGGATTACCTGATGGGGATCAATTTCTCCCGGGTATTGTCCCTAAAATATGGCCGCACCGTCATGGATTACCTGAATAATGGGAAATGGTCCGCCATCTCCGTGGGACGGGTGATGACCTGCGTGCTGGGAATGGTGGTGCAGCGGGAACGGGAGATTCGGAATTTTGTCAAAACGCCCTTTTACCGCATTCTGGGAGACTTTTCCTATGAGGGGCAGGATTTTCAGGGGGAGTGGCGGGTGACGCCGGAATCCAACTATTTCCAGTCGCCGGCACTGTACAGCGAGAAGGGCTTTCGGGAGAAAGCAGATGCCTTGGCTTTGTGCCAGTACTTGGATTTTGAGCAGGTGCGG
>CASGVX010000431.1 GCA_949346185.1 uncultured Lachnospiraceae bacterium | reverse complement strand
AAATATCCTGAACCGGTCCGGTCATTTCCTTGAGGTGGGAGGTCAGCAGGGGATAGCAATATTCCCTCTCTATGCCTGTCATGCTGTTGCTATCCCTTCCCACCACATGGCAAAAGACCTTTCCATAGGGATACACTCTGGTATCCTTCCCGTCACTGCCTGTCCTAGTCTCTGCCAGAACTTTTCCGTCACCGGACAGAACTTTCCCCTTCTGCACCTTCTTTGCCAGCACTTCCTGACGCTTGTTATAGGGATTATTGATGATTTTCTGACTCTTTGTCACCATGAAATACGTCAGATACCCCGCCATGCAGAGAAATACTGCCGCCATGGTGTAGGTCAGCAGGAGAATCTGTCCATTCCCCCTGCCCTCCTCCCTGCGAAGATGCTCCTGCTCTCTCCGGGAAATCATCTTACCTCTTCCTTGCCCTTCTGGCGGCCTTCCTCTCCCCGCCGTCTGATTCCTGCGCTCTCTCAATATTTTCCTCCTCTCGGCAATTCAACACATACATTCCCTGAATGATGCAAAATAATATGGTGGTGCTAATCACTGAACTTCCCCCATAGCTCACCAAGGGCAGCGTAACCCCCGTGGATGGGATGAACTTCGTGACGCCGCCTATGGTCAGAAACACTTGGAAAATATACTCCATGGCCAGCCCCAAAGCCGTCAGCTTGTAAAACCGCCGCCGCATTTTCAGGGCAATATTTACAAACATGACGAAACAGCTGATCTCCACCAGAATGAGACAGATGGCAAAAAATGCCCCCAGTTCCTCGCTGATGGCCGCAAAGATAAAATCGCTGTCCGCCACTGGAATCTTCGTGGGCAGCCCCTCCCCCAGCCCCATGCCGAACCAGCCCCCAGTGCCGATGGCAAAGAGGGACTGGGCCACTTGGAATCCTGCCCCATCTATGGTTCCCCAAGGATCCTGCCACGCCGTCACCCTAGTCTGCACATGGGAAAACAGGAAATAAGCCACCACCGCTGCCACGGAACCTGCTCCCAGCCCCAGCCCCAGATAGATGGCCTTCTGGCTTGCCACATATAATACCGCCAGAAAGGTCACATAGTAAATCAATGCCGCTCCCAGATCCTTCTCTGCCACCAGAATCAGCACATGGGCTCCCGCCAGAGCGCCAGTCTTTACCACATCTTTCCAGTAGGTTGACTTTGCCAGAAATGCTGCTACGAAAAACACATAAATAATCTTAACAAACTCCGAGGGCTGTACTGCGAAACTTCCGATTTTAATCCAGTTCTTAGCGCCATATACGGTCTGCCCAAACACCAGCACCACTCCCAGCAAAGCCATTCCCGCCACCGCATAGACGGATCCATATCTGTCAAAGCGCTGAAAACGCTCGATGATTAGCGGGATAAAGAGCCCCACCACCGCAATCACTGCAGCAAAAATCATCTGGCGAATCACGCTGTCCTGGCTGATTCTCCCAATCATCACAAAACCAATCATCAGCAGCATCAGCATATTATTCAGAACAATTTTCGACGCATTTCTGTATACATAAATATATGCCTTGTTTATAAACAACAGCAACGCCAGCTGCAAAGCATATAATAAAAGTATCTTCAAATCCAAACTGTTGAGAAAAAGCACCAGAGCGCAGATTGCATGAATGGCATACATAATCTTATTCTGTCTGCGGTATACTTTCTCCTTTCTGTCCATATTATTTCCCAGAAACACGGAAAAGCAATGCCAAGTATATACAGCAAAGAGGATAATGATAATATACTTGGAAGATTCCACCAATACGGAGTGAATGACGCCAATCACGTCCATATTTCCAAAAAAATCAATCAGCTTCCTCGCCGCTTCTGACTTATCTAATCCCTTCAATATTGTTGCCTCCTGTCAATCTATTCCCAAAGTCCAATGCCCCATATTGCGGGAT
>CASGVX010000430.1 GCA_949346185.1 uncultured Lachnospiraceae bacterium | reverse complement strand
AATATTCATAAGGCAGAAAACATCTGTAGCACAGGCTAGTACACCCAGTCCAATTCCGTGTGCTTCGTGAAAGGCGGTCAGGCCATCGGCATCGGTGCAGGCCAGCAGTCCCGCATTCACTGCACCAGGCTGGCGGGAAGCAAGGCGGACAACTGGCTGCTTCGCCAGTCGCCACAGGTATTGAATCTGCCCTTCAAGTCAGAGATGAAGCGGGCAGACAGGGACAATGCCATTGATTTATATATGGGCGAGGATTATATGGATGTATTGGGGGATGGGAACTGGGAAAAATATTTCACAGAAAGGCCTTCGGTATTTACTAGGGAGGAGAAGGCGGAATGGCTTTCCAAGGCTACTGACGTGGTGTGCGGCTCGGATGCGTTCTTCCCCTTTGATGACAATGTGGAGCGGGCGTTCCGCAGCGGGGTGAGATATATTGCCCAGCCGGGAGGCTCTATCAGGGATCAGGATGTGATTGATGCCTGCAACAGGCATGGGATTGCTATGGCCTTTACCAGGCTCCGGCTGTTCCACCATTGATTGGCGGCAGCCGAAGTGCGGAGCGTGAAGCGAATATTGCAAGTACGCAAAAAAGCGTCGATGCCACTTTAAGGAGACTTGTGAGTTTTATGGGGCGTTGTCTGCCATGGGCATGGGGTTGTATGGCGCAGCAGCGCGGAAATGAGGTGTTGAATGGGAAAGAATAGGATGATGAGGAACGTGAGAAAGAATAAGATGATTAAGACGCTGTCGCTTATGGCGGCGGGGGTGATTGCCCTGATGGGAATGGCGCCGGCATCTCTGGCTTCGGAGGCAAAGGAGAAGAAGCCGGAAAAGAAGCAGGAGGTGGATTTGAATGGCACATACCATGCCAGGATGGGCATACAGACATCCACCCTTCTGTGGATTATGCAGATGAATTATTATAAGGGGAAATCTAACGAGACTCTGGGAACGGAATTAGAAAATAAGCTGTTCTGCGCTGACCAAGAGGATTCTGAGAAACTGGTGAGCAAGGAGGGGACGTTCAATGAGGTGGAGATTTCTGGCAATGGCGTGTACACTGTGACCTTGGAGAACGCCAATTTTGAAGGGGAGACGGATATCTCCCAGCTTCATGTTGCCACGGATATTCCCCTGAATGATCAGATCAAGTTCTCTAATGTCAAGGTCATGGTAAACGACATGGAATTTGTTACATTTGACGAGGCGGTCATGGAGGATGAGGCTCCTTATCTGGAGGGCGGCATGGTAGTGCTGGCGATGAACCATTGGAGAGGCTCTGTAGTCAGTTATTTGAAGGAGCATGGCTGTTCCGAGTCGGGAGAGAATGGCTGGCGGCTGCTGTCTGGACAGGGGGGTGAAAACATTTCCATTACCTTTACGGTATCCGGCTTTGCCAAGGACAATCCAGATGCTGTGGAGGTTACGCCAACGCCGAAC
Organism: uncultured Lachnospiraceae bacterium; assembly: GCA_949346185.1. GTDB lineage: Bacteria > Bacillota > Clostridia > Lachnospirales > Lachnospiraceae > Butyribacter. Next base: position 474 of record CASGVX010000430.1, on the reverse strand, counting down.
CTGGCATCGTCAGAGGGAAATGCTGACGCATCTTCTGAGAGCAGCGAGAAGGCGGTAGGGAGTTCTGCCACGGTTCTAATAGTAGTCGGCGTGGCAATCGTCGCTGTGATTGCGGGAGCTGTGCTGGTAAGGAGACTGACTGGGAAGAAGTAGACAGAGATCAATGCATGAGGGAATCAAGCTTGCGCTGCGGGCGTCGCAGACAGTTGGTATATTATGCCGCAGGCAATCCTCTGGATTGCTAGAAAGGAGGCTCGTGGCATGAGTGCAGAAATGATTGATGAGATTAATAGTTTGAAGGAAGAGAAGGATGTGGTCATCCTGGCGCATTATTATGTGGATGGCCAGGTGCAGGAGATTGCTGATTTGGTGGGGGATTCATATTTTTTGGCAAAGAAGGCCACGGAGGTCACCCAGCAAAATATCCTGTTCTGCGGTGTTTCTTTCATGGGCGAGAGCGCCAAGCTTCTCAAT
>CASGVX010000429.1 GCA_949346185.1 uncultured Lachnospiraceae bacterium | reverse complement strand
CGTGTTTACGGTGTCCAATTATTTCGGGGAACTGATTTACCGCTTTGAATATCCCCAAGTGGATAAAGGGCAGCAGCAGATCGTGGAAGACCTGACCCAGAACTATTTATACAGTTCCGGGGAGGATAGCCAGGGCATGAAGAGGAGCGGGAGAAAGCTGATTCGCTCCAAGGATTCGTATAATGTATTCAAGGTGTATGACAGCAGGATTGGCACGAATTACCTGGAACTTTTCGGGGAACTGGAGAGCGGTTCCTTTGTCTATCTGCGCACGAATACCCAGAATATGCGGGAGAGCATTTCCATTTTCAACCAATTTATCGTCTATACTGGGTTTGGCGTGGTGATTATGGGCGTGCTGGCAATGATTTTCTTTGGCAATCGTTTTTCTAAGCCCATCATGCAGATGACCAATATAGCGAAACGCATGTCGGAATTGGATTTCGACGTGAAATATCCTGTTACGACAAAGGATGAGATTGGCGTGCTGGGCGGAAGCATTAACATGTTGTCGGAAACATTGGAAATTACCATCTCGGAACTGAAGTCTGCCAACAACGAGCTGCAGAAAGATATCGAGAAGAAAATTCAGATTGATGAGATGCGAAAGGATTTCCTTTCCAACGTCTCCCATGAGTTAAAGACCCCTATTGCGCTGATTCAGGGCTATGCGGAGGGGCTGCAGGAAAATATTAATGATGATCTGGAGAGCCGGGAGTTTTACTGCGAGGTGATTATTGACGAGGCGCGGAAGATGAATAAGATGGTGCAGAAGCTGCTGACGCTGAATCAGATTGAGTTCGGAAATAATCAGGTGAACTTTGAGCGGTTTGACATCGTGGCGCTGACTAGGAATATTATGAGTTCCGTGACCCTGCTGGTGGAGCAGAAGGAGGCATCCATAGGATTTGACCGGGAGTACGCCCCTATTTACGTGTGGGGGGACGAGTATATGGTGGAGGAGGTGGTGACCAATTATATAAGCAATGCCATTCACCATGTGGACGGAGAGCGCAGGATTGAAGTCGTCATGGAGGAAAGGGGTTCCGTGGTGAGGGTGCGGGTATTCAACACGGGAAAACCAATACCAGAGGAGGATCTTGATCAAATCTGGGTGAAATTTTATAAAGTGGACAAGGCACGGACGAGAGAATATGGCGGCAGCGGCATCGGATTGTCCATTGTCAAGGCGGTGATGGACTCTATGAACCAGCATTGCGGCGTGGAAAATCGGGATAATGGCGTGGAGTTCTGGTTTGAACTGGATAGACAGAATTGAAAATCGTAACTATTCAGCCTTGCGGCTTCATAGTTACACAGCAGTGCTTTCAGCACTGTTGATGTACACATTTTGCATAAAAAGCGTGCAAAATGGCACCGTAAAACTCATATTTTTGAAAAATGCATATCAAAAATTCTCGCATTTTATGGAAGGCTGAACTGTTACTGAAAATCTTCTTGAGACATGGAGAAAAATATGGTAAGATAGTAATAACATTTTGAATTTTGGGCGGAAGCCGGGGAGTTTGGGAACCTTCGGCACATGGCCTGAATTTCTGGGAGGTAGCAGATGAGGAGAAAACTTTGTATCATTGCGTTGAGCGTTGCAGCGTTGCTGGCGGGATGTGGCACGGATGTGCCGGATTTGTCTCGCGTGGACAATAATGTGGCTGCCCAGTATGTGGCGGATGCTTTGCTGCGCGGTGATAAGCATTATGACGAGTCGCTGGATTATGATCATTCCATTCTGGAACCTACGCCCACGCCAGAATCTACGCCAGAGCCTACGGCGGAGCCTGGGGAGGATGGCGAGCCGGGAAGCAATCAGGGCGGTCAGGATGGTCAGGAGGCGCCGCAGGTGTCGAATGTCTCTCTTTCGGAATTGTATGGGATTCCCGGCGTGACCATTGAACAGGGCGCCTATGA
>CASGVX010000428.1 GCA_949346185.1 uncultured Lachnospiraceae bacterium | reverse complement strand
GATGGAGATTCCAGCAAGCAAAATGTGAAGATTTATTTCTTAACAGTTCCTTACTTGCGACATTGCTTTAGGTATGGCAGTAAAAGCCGGGAGAAAAAAGAGACAGGGGCACGGCAGAAGTTTGATTTGAATCAGCAGAAGATAGAGGATAAGCATAGGGGCAGATGATGCCCTTATGCGGTTTTAACAGAAAAATATCTAGGGAGGTTATGAAATGCCAGTAAGGGGATTGAGATGCCAGATAATATATTTCGGGATGCGATAGGTGGGCTGGTTGCTGAATCTTGGTTTGACTTTCTGTCGTTTTATAGTATACTATATTTTGTATATTTATGTTTATTTTATCCTTGCACGGCCGTCATTGCGCATGTGCGGAGGGAATGGAGGAGAGAATGTCAGAAGAAAAGAAGTTACAGGAACAGCCGATGAATGATCAGGCTACGGCGCAGGAGAATCCTGATGCGGCTGTCCGGAATGGGGAGATGCAGGGAAGTTCTGTCCAGTCGGCGGGTCTGCAGCAACAGGCTCCTGGCGGGAAGAAGATGAAAAGGGGAATGCAGGTGGCCATCGCAGTGGTGGCATTGCTCTTGATTGGCGTAGCCGGATTTGCCGCAGGGAGGATATATAAGGCGGTTCAGAAAGCCAATATGGATCCCACGGAGTATTATAAGTATGTGGTGAAGAAGACAAGGGATACGGGGCTTAAGAACATGACGGGCTATTACGATATGAGCAGGAAGGCCACGTCCGGAGAACGGGCAAACAGGGAGATAGACATGTCCGTGGAGATTTCTGATACTGCCAAATCCATGCTTTCCCTGGCAGGGTTGGATGTGAGCGGCATGAAGAATGTGGGGCTGAATCTGGTCTATGGATCTAAGGGGGACGATACTCTGGCGAACCTTGCCCTGAAGGTGAATGGTGAGGATTTGCTCACAGGAAAGGCATCCGCAAATATAAAAGATAAAAAGGCATACGTGCAGGTGCCGGAACTATCCAAGGCCTATCTGGATATCTCGGGCTTGTTGGGGGATCAGGAGACTAATGAGGCTCTTGCTGCTCTGAAGAATCAGAAGGATTTTCTTCCGGAGGTAAAGGATTTGGAAGAATTTATCCTGCGCTATTCCGATATATTCATTAAAAATGCCAAGGGAGTGGAGAAGAAGAACGAGGTCGCCGTCAAGGTGGAGGATATTTCGGAGAAGGCAACTACTTACACGTTTGCCATGAAAAATGACAAGGTGGTTAAGCTCTTGCAGGAGTATGTGAAGGAATTGGAGAAAGATCCGATGATGAAGAAAATGCTCGCTGCCATGGACGAGGAGGCTTATGCCGCTTATGTGGAGGAGATGCAGGAGGCCGGGGATCAGTTGTCCGGCGCATTTACTGAGGAGGCCGTGGGTGAGATTAAGGTCACGGTGGAGGCGCAGATTAGCAGCGACGACCGCATCGTGGGCCAGAGGTTCGTATTGGAAAATGCAGGGCAGCAGCTGGGAAGCCTATCCATCAACTTTCCCAAAGACGGCAATAAATTTGGAGGGGAACTGGTTCTCCAAGCGCAGGGAAAGGATTTGTTCAAGTTCGTGGGTAGCGGAACCAATGATTCTGGCGTGCTTAATGGGGAATTTAAATTGGGAATGGACAGCAGCCTGCTGGAGGGCGGCAATCTAGTGAATACAGATGAGCTTCTGGTGATTAAGTTAGAGGATTACGACTGCTCTAAACTTTTAGAGGGAAAGGTTCAGGGCAGTTATACATTATCTACAAGCGCATTGGCTGAACTCGCCAACTGCTCTCTGGTTTTGGAGCAAAAGGGAAGCGTGGAGGATATGAAGCAGTCCATCAAGGTGATGCTGGGGAAGGATGTCTTGGTCACGGTGGATGCGACTAGCAAAGGGAATGCCAAACTGCCGGAAGTGCTGCCGTCAGAGAGCGACAAGGTAT
>CASGVX010000427.1 GCA_949346185.1 uncultured Lachnospiraceae bacterium | reverse complement strand
GCGCACCGCCGATGAAGCCCTGCCCCACGAACACGTTGTGCCCCGTTCCCGTCACCTGATCCCATTTCTGTCCAAAATTATCCATATCAATCTCCATTTCCTCGCAGCCGGCGAGTCAGGCATAACCACCAGCCCGCCAATCTTTGCCAGACAATGCACTGCCCCACATGCAAAAGGCAGGTCCCCATCCCTGCGGACCAGACCTGCCCTTTCCTTTCCACAACCGTGAAGAACACTTATTCAGCGCTCTTCCCAGATTTAATCTAGCACAAAGAATATTAAGTTGTTTTATGATAAACGCAGGATTCAGTTTTCATCTGCAAGGAACAACTTAATTACTGCATCTTATTAATCGACTCGGTAATGCATGCCGCAGGCGCAGAGTCAATGATTACATAGTTCAAATTATCATTAATCAGATCCTGCACAGCCAGAGAGCCATTCTCATATGCCTTCGTAGTCACCTTGAATCCATCAAATCCCCAGTCCTTATCACCCTCGCAGTAGAACTGGCCGGTGGTGCCATTCTGCACGCCAATATTTACGCTGTTATCCTTCTGATTCAGAATCTTTTCCACATCCGCCGCCTCTTTGCACTTATCAAACTCCGTGCTGTCCGCCTTCACAATCAAGCGCTGTGCCGCATTGTAGTAAGCATCAGAAAAATCCACGTACTCTTTTCTATCCTCTTTAATGGTAAGTCCCGCCAGCGCAATATCACTCTTATGCTGTCCCACAGAGAGGCAAACCGCATCGAACTTCATGTTCTGAATCACCAATTCCTTGCCCAGCTTCTTCGCAAGGCCTGCCGCAATCTCCATGTCAATGCCCAGATAATTCTCCCCCTTGGTATACTCGAAAGGCTCAAAAGCCGCATTAGTAGCCACCACCAGCTGATCTTTCTTCTTATCCAGCGAAGCGGAAGTCACAGGCGTTGGCTCCCCATCTCCAAAATACTTGTTGCAAATCTCGTCAAAGGTTCCATTGTCCTTGATTTCCTTGATGTAATCATTGATTGATTTCAATAAATCCGGCTGATCCTTGTCCACGCCAAAAGCATACTCCTCGTTGGTCAGATCCACGTCAATCACCTTGACGCCCTTGGCTTTCGCCTCGTCCTTCTCCTTCTTGCCATCATCTCCAGAACCGCCGCAGCCCACCAATACCGATGCCGCAAGCACAACACACAATCCCATCGCAAATAATTTCTTCATGTCATCCTCCTAGATCGTAATGAAAAATCGCTATGCTAAGCCGATATTCTTTACCGCCTTAGTGAATCTTCATTCTTGATTTTCTTGCTCCAATTTACCATTCTACCATAGCCCATGACGATTTGCAACTTTTCTCTAACGGTTTCTTTTGGTCACCACCGCCAGGCAAGCCAGCACTCCTCCAATCGCTGCCACAATCGTCACAACGATTCCCACCTGATTTCCCATGGGAAGTTTCCCGGATTCTTCCGGTTTCTCGGTTTCTTCTGACGCCCGGGTCGCCTCCGGCGCAGGGGTATCCCGGCTCTCCTTTGCAGGAGCCGCCGACTCCTCCGGCGTAGCCGTTGGTTCAGGCGAAGGCGTATTGGGCTTCTCCCCCTTGTCGTAGTCAAATCCGCTGACAGTAAAGCGGATTTTAATTTCATTCTCTCTGTTTCTAGGTACGGTTCTCGCAGAAATTGCCCCCCTTACCTCCTCATTCACCGGATGGATTGCCAACAGGACGGAATTCCCTCGATAGGTCTTGCTGGTATCCAGCACCGGCCTGTCAAAAGTCCGCAGCACCCTCCCGTCAATGCTCACTGACATATTGGAAAACTTTATTTTCTTCGTATTGGGAATGTCCGTTGCCACGTACAATTTCCGAAAAGAACTGTTTCCATGAAAGTCAGCATTTTTCAGCGAAACCGTGTAAGTTCCATTTCCCTTGATTGTTACATCCTTAAACGTCCCCT
>CASGVX010000426.1 GCA_949346185.1 uncultured Lachnospiraceae bacterium | reverse complement strand
GTAGAGCCTTATGAATATTACGACAGGGATGCCATATTCATCTGTAGTGCAGATACATTAAGAAAAATCGCCGACGGTAAGACAGACCCCGTAAAGGCATTTACATTCGGCAAATTAAAAGTACAGGGAAGCATTGAAAAAGCATTAAAGTTAAAATCCCTGTTTGATACCAAGAAAAAGAAATAATCCTACCTAAAACATAGGTTCAAAAGAGCTGCCCCAGCCATGATGAGACAGCTCTTTTTTCCATTTTATATTCGTTTCCATCCGCCCAATAAGGATTTCTTAAAATGTTTCTTATGTTCTACCACTGTTGGGTGCTGTGGAAAACGATCCCAATAGGTCATAGCCTTTTTAATATCTACCGGAACTCCCAGGCCATATGCATAGATTTCTCCCAATCCGATCGCAGAGAGCGCTTCACCTGAATAGCGTTCAAACTCCTGCTTCGCACGTACATAATCCACTTTGGTTCCAAGCCCTTTCAGGTAACAAGTACCTAACATATCAGAGGCCCAGTAATTCTCTTCCTCATGCGCTTTCATAAAATACTGGAACGCCTTGTTATAATCCGGCTCAATCCCATCCCCACCGTAGAAATAAATCTCTCCCAAACGGTTATTACAGACGGTTTCCGCTTCTCCCTGGCTGAGACAAGTTTCATAATACTGTCTGGCTGTATTCAGGTTCCTTGGAAGTTTCCCCTTAAATGAATACAAGCATCCCAAATAATAGCCGGCCTGCGGATAATGACTGTCTAATGCTTTTTGATAATATTCAATCGCCTTCTCCAACTGTGTATTCTCTAGTTCTCTTGCCACCTTGACCATATAAAAGGGACTTCCCTTTTCCGCACCCAGATAACGCAGCTGCCGAGCCTTCTCTTCATTTTTGGGAATACCGTAATCACCAGAGGTAATAATATCTATGTAATTGCCAAGCCCCATAATCATATTATTGGCAAGCAGGTAGTCATATATAGGAATAGCCATTTCGGCCCACTGTCTAAACTGCCTGGTAATCTGCTGCTGGTCGGAATGGCTGAAATCAATTCCCAGGAATTTTACAACATCTCCATAATAATAGGCATTTGCCACTAGATATTTCGCAAAAAGATCTCCTGCATCGGCAAGTTCACACACTTCCTGCCACACTTCTTGATCAGAATGGCACGGTTCGTGTACAAAAGTACCGCTCTTTGGCTGGAAACCACCAAACCGCCTAGCGCCAAACATTGCAATCACGCTTCCATGCTCCAAACTATAGTTCAAATACTCTTCTACCTTCTCATCACTCTCCGGCAGGCCAAACCCCACATCTACAAAGCAGGTGCCCGCATAACAGCGCGCCAGAAAAAAATAGGCATCTGCATTCCCCTCTTCTGCCGCCTGTTCTAGCAATTCCTTTGCCCTTGCCCCTTTGCTGAAATCCCTGCTGCACCATAGAATCCGCACTGCCTCCTGAATTCTGCTATCTAATTGTTTCATAATATTGCCTCTCTTTCCTTCTTATATTTATTTTTTCATGAAATCAATCATGTCTCTCATCTACATTTCCAAAACATTCACAGAAACGTGCCGCAACTGACGGCTGCTCCCCCACCGCATACAAATGGGAAATATCTCCAAAGCTGCTCATTCGAAAATATGCTGCTCCCTTCCGACGTTCCTCCGTCACCAAGGTAGTAACCGACGACGGTGCAGCACAGCATCCATGCCAGAGCAGCATAGGCGAAATCCCTAATAAATGGCTGACCAAAACACAGCCAGCTCCAAAATGTGTGAAAAACACCAGCGTATCTGTATTTTCTTCTGTTACCTGATAATAATTGTCTTTTCGCAGATAACCATATTCCGCCAGAAGTTGATCTAACGATTGGGACACCCATTCATACTCTTGGTCCACTCCCCCGTCTTTCATAACTCTGGTATGTTTCCATTGATCCCGATCATAGAATTCCT
>CASGVX010000425.1 GCA_949346185.1 uncultured Lachnospiraceae bacterium | reverse complement strand
ACGTAAGAAGTCATAGTATAGCTTCTCCTTGATAAATATTTTTTTGCCTTTTCCCTGCTGGGAAGCGTCTCGATTTCCTGCCCAACAGAAATCTCGCCACCGGCAATCTCTCCCTGAAATCCCCGGAACGTCCTGTCCGGCCGGCACACCCGCTGTACCGGCATATAGAAGAATCCCTCTTCCTCTCCCACAGCCACATCCACCGTCTCCAGATACTCCAGCAATGTCTTGTCATGATACCATGGCATCCTTTTTGAATGCTCTGTCACATTATCCCCCGCCGTAGCGGATACCGGTATAATGAACTGGGTATGGAAGTTATATTCCGCTGCCATCTGGCGAATGCCATCCTCAATATCCCGGAATGTGGTTTCCTCATAATCCACCAAATCCATCTTGTTCACAGCATACACCACAGACTTAATGCCCATCAGGGCGCAAATCCTAGTGTGCCTCTTTGTCTGCAGCAAAACGCCCTTTGTCACATCCACTAAGATCACTGCCAAATCCGCAAAAGATGCCCCTACCGCCATATTCCTAGTATACTCTTCATGTCCCGGCGTATCCGCTACGATGAAGCTCCTCTTCTCCGTGGTAAAATAGCGATACGCCACATCAATGGTGATACCCTGCTCCCGCTCTGCCATCAGCCCGTCCAGAAGCAGGGAGTAATCAATCTCTCCCCCAGTGCTTCCCACCCTGCTGTCCAGTTCCAATGCCCTCTCCTGGTCAGCAAAAATAAGTTTTGCATCGTACAGCATATGTCCAATCAAGGTAGACTTTCCATCATCCACGCTTCCACAAGTAATAAATTTCAACAAACTCTGCATTAGAAATAGCCCTCCCTCTTCCTTCGTTCCATACTGCCCGCCGCCTCGTTGTCAATCACTCGGCTTGTCCGCTCGGAAGAAACCGCTCCCAGCGTCTCCTCAATAATGGCATCCAAGGTATCCGCCTGAGATTCCACGCCTCCTGTGAGGGGGTAGCACCCCAAGGTGCGAAAACGCACTTTCTTGTTCTGCACTTCCTCTCCCGGACGAAGGCGCATCCTGTCATCATCCACCATTATGATATTGCCATCCCGATAGACCACGGGGCGCTCTTTGGCAAAATAAAGGGAAGGGATTTCAATCTCTTCCTTTCGGATATATTGCCAGATATCCTTCTCCGTCCAATTGGACAGGGGGAATACCCGCACTTCCTCCCCTTGGAATATCTGGGTATTGAACAATCGCCACATTTCAGGCCGCTGGTTTTTCGGATCCCAGCCATGGGACTCATTTCGGAAAGAAAATATCCTCTCCTTTGCCCTGGACTTCTCTTCATCTCTCCTGCCCCCGCCAAAGGCTGCGGTAAATTGATATTTATCCAAGGCCTGTTTCAACGCCTGGGTCTTCATGATATCTGTGTAGGCAGCTCCGTGGTCAAAGGGATTGATTCCCTGCTCCACGCCCTCCTGATTGGTATACACCAGCATGTCCAAGCCATACTTCTCTGCCATCCGATCCCGAAACTCTATCATCTCCCCAAATTTCCATGTGGTATCCACATGGAGAAAGGGAAAGGGCGGCTTCTCAGGATAGAACGCCTTCAATGCCAGATGCAGCATGACAGAGCTATCTTTGCCAATGGAGTAAAGCATCACCGGCTTCTCGCACTCTGCGGCTACCTCCCGCATGATATAGATTGCCTCCGCCTCCAACTCCTCCAAATGGGACATCATTTCCATACATATATCCTCCATTGTATTTTGTTGTTTCCATCATAATGACAATATATGGTATATATTCTTCTAAATTTTAGCACTGTTATGACATTTCATTGTCATGTTCGTGTCACAATCATGTCAGCAAATGCAACTATTTACAGTCTAAGAGAAGAAAATGTACTATTTCGCCAAGTTTCATGGTAACAGCAAATTGTTACTATTCACGGCTTCGCCGCTCATAGTAACAAGCAGCGCTTTCAGCGC
>CASGVX010000424.1 GCA_949346185.1 uncultured Lachnospiraceae bacterium | reverse complement strand
GGATTCCTCCGATGCCCCCACAGGGCATCAAAATCCACCAGATTGGTGAAGCACAGCCCGGTAAAATCCCCCTTGGCAATTTCTATGGTCTGCTCCATGCCCTGAACGGAACTCTTGGATTTATTGGACTCCGTCAGACCCTCCCCGTCAAAGATATCATAAATCTTGCCCACGGATATCACGTCCAGCCCTTGCTCCTTTAACGCATTCAATACGGTCTTCCCGAAAGGCTTCAAGGCATAATCATGGCGGTTGGAAGTCCGCAGGAACTCTCCCCTCTTCCGTCCCACATAGGGTCTGGCAATCACCCTGCCCACCTTCCACTCGTCCCGCATGGTTAGCCTTCTGGCAATCTCGCAGTAACGATACAGGGTATCCAGCCCCATGGTCTCCTCGTTGCCACAAATCTGCAGCACCGAATCCGCCGAGGTGTACACGATCAGATGTCCCTTCTCGATCTCCTCCTCCGCCAGTTCCTCCAGAATCTCCGTGCCGCTGGCACTCTTATTGCCAATAATCTTCCTGCCCGTCTCCTCCTCCAGAGCCTGAATGAGTTCCCTGGGAAATCCATGCTCCGTAAAGGTAATAAAGGGCTTGGTAATATAAAGCCCCATCATCTCCCAGTGTCCGGTCATGGTATCCTTTCCCAGGCTCTGCTCCCGAAGTTTCCCATATCTTCCCAAAGGATGCTCCACTGGCGCCACCCCACTCAGCGGATGGAGATTTGCCATGCCCAGCATCTGCAAATTGGGAATGCGCATCTTCCCCATGCGTTGGCTGATATGTCCGAAGGTATCCACTCCCGCATCCCCATACCTCTCCGAGTCAGGCATGGCGCCCACCCCCAGAGAATCCAGCACGATCACAAATACCCTGTTATATTTCCTTCCCTTCATAGGCTCCTCCTCCCTTCAATAAACTACTCAGCTCCTCCTCAAAGAGCTGCTCCACCGTTGCCAGATATTCCCCCATCTTATTCGTCTTCTTAATCTTCTTCAAATACTTCTGGTAATTCGTGAAATGAGGCGCCAGATAAATCCACAACTCCTTCATCTTATGCAAAGCATGAATCTCCCCAGACATCACCTCCCGGTATCTGCCAAGCAATTCCTCCACAAAAGCCTTCAAAACTACCTTGTCCCCATCATCCGCCTTTCTCCCGGCATTGCCGCAAAATCCCGGTCTGGCCAGAAATCCCCTGCCAATCATCACGCTTCTGCAAATGCTAGTTTCAGCGAACATCTTCATCTCTTTCATCTCCACCACATCTCCATTGTAACACAAAGGATTGGCACTGTGGCGGCAAGCGTACAGAAAAACATCCCGGTGAGGAATCCCCCGGTAAAACTCCCGCCTCGTCCTAGGATGGATAATCAGTTCCTTGATGGGATATTGGTTATATAATTTCAGAATGGCAGGAAATTCCTCCACGTCCTCCACGCCGATTCTGGTCTTGATAGAAATCTCGCAGGGAGACTTATCAAAAATCTCATCCAAGAACCGCCCCAAGGAAAGGAGGTTTGCCAGAAAGCCCGCTCCCCTTCCCTTGGATACCACCGTGCCGGAGGGACAGCCCAGATTCAAGTTCACCTCTCCATAGCCCAGAGCCTCCATCTGAGATGCCGCCTGAATAAAATTTTGTGCTTGGCTTGTGAGAATCTGGGGCACCAGGTCAATCCCCTGATTATTCTCCGGCAGAATATCCCGCAGTTCCTTATTCTTCATGATTCCCCCGTCCCTCGTCACCACAAAGGGACTAAAATACTTGTCAATCCCCCCATAATATTTTTCATAAGTGGTACGGAAAATATATCCGGTGATTCCCTCCAGCGGCGCAAAATAGATGGGGAAGCTTTTCGCTTCGGCCAACGTGCCGCCCGCACTGATACAATCCACTATATGATTCACTGCCATCATCATCTCCACAACTATTACTTTGAAAGTTAAATATCTACTGCCTGGTATTTCACCCCTGCTCCAGAT
>CASGVX010000423.1 GCA_949346185.1 uncultured Lachnospiraceae bacterium | reverse complement strand
TTCATTTCTCCTTTATGAGAAACTCACTTGCAAAACAGGGCATATGCCCTGACAATAAAAGCAGTGCTGCGGTATAGCACTGCCATGTAAAATGTAATGGCTATCAAGATAATATACCCAACATACCTTCTCATGCACCACATGTTCATCGCTCCTATTTCTTCGCCGCCGCAGGCTTGTCTATCTGATCCAGAATTTCCCTCAGCACCTTCTCCGCTGTCACATGACCCACCCTTGCCTTGGCATTCATCATAATGCGATGGGCAGACACATCCAGAAATATGGATTCCACATCTTCCGGCACCACGTAGTCCCTCTGGCTCATATATGCCACCGCCTTTGCCATCCTCACCAGCGCAATGGTTCCCCTAGGGCTAATGCCCAGTTCAATCCACCCATTCTCTCTGGTGGCCTGCACCAACTGGCCAATGTAGCGGTACACCCGGTCATGAAGGTACACTTCCTCCACATCCCGACGGATCATCAGCAATTCTTTTCCCGTAATGACGCTGGGAATGTCATTCACTGAAATCCCATTGCCCTTTCCCTTGGCAATGGCAATCTCATCCTCCAGAGAGGGGTAGCCGATGGTCATGCAAATCATGAACCTGTCCAACTGGGACTCTGGCAGCAACTGGGTTCCCACGCTTCCCGCCGGATTCTCCGTGGCAATCACGATGAAAGGCTCCGGAACTGACCTAGTCACCCCATCCACCGTGGCACTGCCCTCCTCCATCACTTCCAGAAGGGCAGACTGGGTCTTGGGAGAAGTGCGATTTATCTCGTCCCCTAGGAAAAGATTGCACATCACCGCCCCCGGCTGGTATTGGAACTGTCCCGTCTGCTTCTGATACATGGAAAACCCCAGAATATCCGAGGGCAGCACGTCCGGCGTAAACTGGATGCGCTTGCTCTCCAATGCCATCGCCTTGGAAAAGGCCATGGCAAGGGTGGTCTTGCCCACTCCCGGAATATCGTCAATCAATATATGCCCTCCCGCCAAGATGGCCGCCATGGCTTTTCTGACGCAATCCTCCTTTCCGATGACAACCTGCTTGACTTCCTCCATTACCTCCGTCACTTTCAAATAATTACTCTCCGTCATCTCCCCCATCATATTCCCCTTTCTAAATATACAGAAATCCTCGCCGCAATGTAACGCTATGCCAATGGGAATGCGCCAATATCTATCAGGCACGTTTCGCCTCTGATATTCTGCGCTCCCTTTTTTATATCATTTTTTCCGTCTTATCCGAGGCATGGATGCGAATGCTGCCCGTCCCCGGCGTGAAATGAATCGTCCTTCCCACCTCCCCGCCAGTGACTTCCTCCACGATGGGAATCCCCAGCGCCTGCAATTCCTTATGTACCTGATGCACATTGGCGCTTCCGATGTCCTCCATATTTGCACTGGCCTTAAACTCAAACATCTTGGCTCCCCCTACCACCTTCGCCTTCAGCCTAGCTGGCTCGGCACCCCGATGGCAGATTTCCTGAAAAAGCCTCTTGACCCCCGTATTCACATATCTGGCCGGATCCACCATGTTCATATTTTTGGAAAAGGGAAGCAAGGCATGAAGAAGCCCACCCACCCCCGTCTGCTCGTCATACAGGCATACTCCCACGCAGGAACCCAAGGCATAGGTGGCAATAGACTGCCCGCCCCGGCCACACTTGATATCCCCAATCCCCACAACAATCTCTTCTTCCAAAACCAACTCCCCATTTCCATCAAAAAAGATTTCCCCATGCTACCATTTTCTATAATAATTGCATCGCCAAACTGGCACGCCGCTTTCCACAGCAACACCGCCCGGAAAATTCATTCGCCCCATACTTTGCTCATGACTGTGAATAGACGTAGATATTATAGCAAAATGACAGAAAATATTCAATATTTGACATTTGAAAAAATAACTCTTATCATTAAATAGGTTACTATTCACGGCTTCGCCGCTCATAGTAACAAGCAGCGCTTTCAGCGCTGA
>CASGVX010000422.1 GCA_949346185.1 uncultured Lachnospiraceae bacterium | reverse complement strand
AAGAATGTGGAATTGTCGTTAAAGAAGCAGGGGAAGGAGCTGTACCGGGATTTCGGCGAACTGCTCTTTACTCATTTTGGCGTGAGCGGGCCTCTGGTGCTGTCGGCCAGCAGCCAGATTAGCGGCATGGATTTGTCAGGAGTGGCGGGGGAGATTGACCTAAAGCCTGCCCTGTCGGAAAAGCAGCTGGATGATAGGATTTTGCGGGATTTTGCAAATTGCCAGAACAGTTTATTCAAGAATAGCTTGGGAAAGCTGCTGCCCGGAAAAATGATTCCGGTTGCGGTTTCCCTTTCCGGGATTTCTCCGGAGAAGAAGGTGAATGAGGTCACTAGGGAGGAGCGGAGGAGGCTTGTGGGTCTTTTGAAGGCGGTTCCATTTACGTTAGAGGGGCTGCGGGGCTACCATGAGGCCATCATTACCCGGGGCGGGGTGTCCGTGCGGGATGTGAACCCGGCTACCATGGAGTCCCGGGTGATGCCGGGGCTTTTTTTTGCCGGGGAGGTGCTTGACGTGGACGGAATGACGGGAGGATATAATCTGCAGATTGCCTGGTCTACCGGGTATCTGGCGGGCATTTCTGCCGGGTAGGCGCTTCAAGCCAAACGTACAGCGCATAGCCTGACGGATTATAATATAGGTGACAGCATCTTTCTTTCTGGCATGGCTGGAAGGGTGATGAAAAAATAGGATAGAAAAGAGGTATCAGAATGAAGAGTATAGCGATTGACGGGCCTGCGGGGGCAGGGAAGAGCACCATTGCAAAGAGGGTGGCAAAGGAACTTGGTTTTATCTATGTGGATACCGGCGCAATGTACCGGGCCATGGCGTTGTATTTCCTGCGTCAGGGAATTGGGGGAGATCAGGAGGACAAGATATCCGAGGCATGCGGAGACATTCAAGTGTCCTTGGCATATGAGAACGGGGAGCAGCAGGTGCTTTTAAATGGGGAGAATGTGAATGCCTATATTCGCACGGAGGAAGTGAGCATGATGACCTCCTGCACCTCCAAGTATCCTAAGGTTCGGGAAAAACTGCTGGATTTGCAGAGAGAACTGGCTCGGACCCGGAATGTCATTATGGACGGGCGGGACATTGGCACCTGCGTCCTTCCCGGGGCTGATTTGAAGGTGTATTTGACGGCAAGTTCCGGGGAGCGCGCCAGAAGGAGGTACAAGGAGCAGGTGGAGCGGGGGATTTCCTGTGATCTCCGGCAAATCGAGGAGGACATTATCGCAAGGGACGAGCAGGATATGAACCGGGAGATTGCACCGCTGAAGAAGGCAGAGGACGCAGTGCTCTTAGATGCCTCGGACATGACCATCGAGGAAGTGGTGGCAGAGATGATCTCCCTGTATCAGAATTGCAAATGATTTCCAATGAAAAGCTACTGTGAACAGCCCGGCGTTTTTCTGGTCATAAAGGTGCCAGCACACTGGCACAGGCGCAGCAAAGCGCAGGGTGAATATACTGGCTTCGGCGCAGCAAAGCGCAGGATGGCTCGAAGTTTAGCCAGAAACTTGGAAAGATGCAGATACAGTGTGTTGGAATGGGGAAAACATGCCGATATAATTAAAGGTTATTCATAACAACCTTTAAAGCAGCAATGAGACGGGAGGAAACTGGATGGAAGTGACGGTGGCGAAGAGTGCCGGATTCTGCTTTGGGGTGAAGCGGGCGATGGACATGGTGTACGCCGAGGCGGACAGCCGTGAGAAGGTCTATACCCTGGGACCCATTATCCACAATGAGATGGTGGTGGAGGATTTGGAGAAGAGGGGCGTGTATGCCATAGATTCTCCAGCGGAGCTTTCGGAGGGGGAAGAGGCAACGGTCATCATCCGTTCCCATGGCATCACCAAGGAGGTGTTCGAGGAATTAGAGAAGAAGAATGTGAGGGTGGTGGATGCCACTTGTCCATTTGTGAAGAAAATCCACAATATCGTACAGGAAAAAAAGAGCGAAGGGTATGAGATTGTGGTGGTGGGGAGCGCATCACACCCGG
>CASGVX010000421.1 GCA_949346185.1 uncultured Lachnospiraceae bacterium | reverse complement strand
CGAAGAACGCTGGTCTTGCGTTCTTCCTAGGTGCGATTGTAGCCTTTCCTAGCGAGGTATTATCGAGCCTGGAAAGACTTTGCGCCTTTTTCATGCTGATATAATGCCCGGCATGGTTGTGTGGATGGCGGCTAATCAATTCGTTCTCCTTCCTTGCCATAGTACTCGCAAAATCTGGCATGGAAAGACGCAGGTTCTCCAGCCTCATATAGATGGGAGGTATCTCCAAAGGAGCTTACCCGGAAGGACGCAATGCCCCTCCGGCGTTCTTCTGTATTGACCGTAGTCACCGAGGTGGGAGCCGCACAAAATCCGTGCCAGAGCACCATGGGAGAGATTCCTAGGAGATGGCTGAGCATCACGCACTGCACGCCAAAGTGGCAAATCAGTACGAGGCGGTCTGCGTTGGGGCGTTCTGCCCGATAATAATGTCCATCCCGGACATAGCCATGCTTTGCCAGCAGTTCATCTAATCCCTCCGCTACCCAGCGGTATTCCTCCGCTACCCTGCTATCCCGCATGGTGGGGGTGTCCGTCCATTTTTCTTTGTCATAATACTTCGCTTCCTTTGTCCAGTCCTGAGGCAGCCAGTCCCAGGCAATGGTTCTGCCCTCCGCATCGGGTCTGGCGATATCTGCCCTGAAAAAT
The DNA here is from genome assembly GCA_949346185.1 of uncultured Lachnospiraceae bacterium. GTDB lineage: Bacteria > Bacillota > Clostridia > Lachnospirales > Lachnospiraceae > Butyribacter. The sequence continues at coordinate 1,358 of CASGVX010000421.1, read as the reverse complement.
TCCTGCATCCAGGGAAGCTCTATGGCTTCTCTGCCTAGTTTCTTCAATGTGAGGGAAGCGGTATCTTTCGCCCTTCCCAGAGGCGATACGTAAAATTCCTTCACATCCAGTTTTGAGAGCCGTTCGGCTAGAATTTCAGCCTCTTTCCACCCCTTATCTGTCAGGGAATCGATGGAATAGTCCGGATCTCCGTGTCTTATGATAAGTAGCTGCATGTTATCTCTCCTTTCGCGGGGATGGCATGGATGCCCTTTCTCCTTTTTGAACTGTCGCCATGCACTGGTTATTTCAATATTTCCTCTAACAGTTCCATCAATTTAGGAATATCAATGGGTTTTGCCACATGTCCATTCATCCCTGCCTCGTATGCCGCCTGCCTGTCTTCGTCGAAGGCATTGGCAGTCATGGCGACAATGGGGATATTTGCCAGTTCCGGATTATCCAGCGCCCGAATCTCCTTTGTTGCCTCATAACCATCCATAATGGGCATCTGGATATCCATTAGAATAAGATCATACTGACCTGGCTGGGCGGCCTTCATCTTATCTACTGCAACAGCCCCGTCATCTGCCAGATCCATGACAAATCCTGCCATCTGTAAGATCTCCAAAGCGATTTCCTGATTGATCTCATTATCCTCAACAAGAAGAATCTTTTTCCCCGTAAAGGAAGTGGAATTTACTGAATCTTCCGCTTCTGTTTCAGCAACAATAAAGGGGGATTCCAGAATTTCTCTGAGTTCTGACAGGAAAATCGGTTTTGAACAAAAAGCAGTGACCCCTGCGTTTCTTGCTTCCTCTTCAATGTCAGACCAGTCATACGCTGTCAGGATGATGATGGGGGTATCCTCTCCTATGATTCCCCGAATCCTCCTGACGACTTCAACGCCGTTCATATCCGGCATCAGCCAATCTACAATATACGCTGCATACCCGTCATTTTGTTCTGCAGCCAATTTGGCACGGAGTACTGCCTCTTTGCCGGAAGTCGTCCAATCTGGACGCATCCCGATGGTAGAGAGCATTTTTGTCACGCTGGAGCAGGTATTGAAATCATCATCCACAACAAGCGCCCGCAGTCCTTGCAGTTCTGGAATAATGTCCTGCCTGACAGGCCCGAAACAGGTCTTAAACTGTAATGAAACAGTAAAGGTTGTTCCTTTTCCTTCTTCGCTGACTACAGAGATTTTCCCTCCCATCATATCTACGATGTTTTTTGTGATCGCCATCCCCAGCCCGGTACCTTGGATCCCGCTAACGGTACTCGTCCTTTCTCGCTCAAATGGCTCAAAAACATGTTCTACAAATTCTTTGCTCATGCCAATGCCGGTATCCTTGATTTGGAAATCATAGGAGGCG
>CASGVX010000420.1 GCA_949346185.1 uncultured Lachnospiraceae bacterium | reverse complement strand
GTTCGTTGAGATATTCATCCATCAGAACGGATACCAGAAGGTGATGGAAGGGCTGCAGAATACGGTAGTCATCGCAGTGCTGGGTCTGGTGATTGGCGTGCTGATTGGAATACTCATTGCGGCAGTGCGGGTGGTGCCGAAATACAAGGTGCTTCCCAGAGTGCTGAATGCCATCTGCAGCGTATATGTGGGATTTTTCCGGGGCACGCCCATCGTGGTGCAGCTGCTGGTATTTTATTATGTGATGCTGCCCATCCTAGGGCTACATATGACGGGGGTGCAGGTGTCTATCTTCGTCTTTGGACTGAACAGCGGAGCCTACATCTCGGAGATGATGCGGGGAGGCATTCTCTCTGTGGACGGGGGACAGATGGAGGCAGGAAGGGCCGTGGGGCTGAGCTTTGCCACCACCATGCTCAAGATCGTGATTCCCCAAGCGATTAAGAATATCCTTCCCACCTTGGGAAATGAGTTTATTGCTTTGATCAAAGAGACATCCGTGGTAAGTTTTGTGGGGGCGGCAGATTTATATGTGGCCTTTAACTATATTGGAAGCAACAGTTATGAGTTCATGGTTCCTTATCTGGTCATGGCGGTGATTTATATCGTGATTGTCATGGCAATCAGCTTGGGAATTAAGTTGATGGAAAGGAGCCTGAGAAAAAGTGATAGACGTAATTGATTTGGAAAAGCATTTTGGAGACAATGAGGTCTTGAAGGGCATCAACGTATCTGTGGAAAAAGGGGATATCGTAGTAGTCATCGGTCCTTCCGGCTCTGGTAAGAGCACCTTTCTCAGGTGCCTGAATTGCATGGAGGATCCCACCGGGGGACAGATTATCTTCCGGAATACGGATATTGCGGATTCCAGCGTGGATATCAATATCCACCGTCGGCATATGGGCATGGTGTTTCAGCATTTCAACCTCTTCAATAATAAGACGGTGATAGAAAATATCATGCTGGCGCCGGTGTATGTCCAGTGTCAGGAACTTCGCAGGAAGAAGCGGGAGAATTTCTTCCTGCCGGTGACGAATCTATTCCGCAAGGGAGAGAAGAGAAAGCCCCATCAGATCGACACCAGCAAGAAGCAGATTCGGGAAGAGGCAAGGGAACAGGCCATGGAATTGCTGGGACGCATCAGTTTGGAGGATAAGGCAGATGTCTATCCCTCTACTTTGTCTGGCGGACAGAAGCAGCGTGTGGCAATCGTGCGCTCCCTGGCCATGAATCCGGATGTGATTCTCTTTGACGAGCCCACCAGCGCCCTGGACCCGGAAATGGTGGGGGAGGTTTTGGAACTGATGAAATCTTTGGCGGAAGAGGGCATGACCATGGTAATCGTCACTCATGAGATGGGATTTGCCAAGGAAGTAGCCAATAAAGTGATTTTTATTGACGAGGGGAAGATTCTGGAGGAAGAATCGCCAGAAGAGTTTTTTGGCAATCCCAAGAATCCCCGGTTAAAGGAATTTCTGGCAAAAGTGCTGGTCTAAAGAGGGCGGATATTGCTGGCAACTTGACATGAACGTGTTGAATGTATAAAATATAGGTTTAATAGGTTGCTGCTCACAGCAATTTTTAAAAAGGAAGAGAATATTGTGCTTGCACATAAGATTCGGTCGTTTTTAAAATCAGCAACATGAAAAGATGAAATGGAGAATGCATATGGATTATAAGATTGCATCCATCTCTGGGGACGGTATCGGTCCGGAGATTGTGAGAGAGGCGAAAAAGGTATTGGAAGCAGTGGGAAAGAGATATGGCCACGGTTTCACGTATGAGGAATTGCTGATGGGCGGGTGCTCCATCGACGCTTACGGCGAACCTTTGACGGACGACACATTAGAGCGGGCGGGAAAGAGCGATTCTATCCTGCTAGGTGCCGTGGGGGGCAGAGTGGGGGTGGACAGCTGGTATGAGCTTCCCCCGGACAAGAGGCCGGAGGCGGGACTTTTAAAGATTCGCAAGGGTCTGGGACTGTTCTGCAATCTCCGTCCTGCCATTCTATTTGAGGAACTG
>CASGVX010000419.1 GCA_949346185.1 uncultured Lachnospiraceae bacterium | reverse complement strand
GAATCCATGTCTTAAACGGGTGCCTGTCCTCCTTTGAAATTCCCCGCGCCAGCTGGTGGCAGTTGCTATTTAGCTTCCGAAGTAATAGAAACTTCTTGAGGGTAGCGATTATTGGCTGCCCATTCATTGACGGGATGGTTTTCCTGGCTGATATTGAAACTGGGAAAAGAGAGCCGGGCAGTGGCATGGCTGGCCATTTCCGGTGGCGTAGAGGGCAATATAATTTCCGGTAAACCGTCCCCCGACTTCCGTGGTGAGGTAATCGCATTCCCCCTGTCCCAGAGACAGGAAATGCGTTCCATCCATGCTGTAGGAAAAACTGTAGGTTTCTTTCGTGGCAGTGAGGCGCAATGTGATTTCCTGCCTTGGGATGGCAACCATGTGTTCTATAGATGCAAGGCTGCCAATTTGTCTGCGCAGGATTAAATAGTTCTGCTGATTCTGCCGGATGAGTGCGATATCATAATGATGCCTGTTGTTCATGTAGATGGTCATGCCAGCCTCCTCTCCCGGATCGGCGCAGGGGAAATACAGCGTTGCCGTGGCGTTGCAGAGGTGGTGTTCCTGCCGTCGGCCCAGCCATGCCACGGTGTCCGTGGAGGACAGGGGATTGCCGTTTCCCTGCAGAATCAATCCCTGGCGGCCATCCAGTTCCCCCAGCCGCCACAGAGAATCCTCTGGCTGGTAGAGGAAATTCCAAGAGAGATCCAGGGCATCTCCTGAAAAATCATCAAGGAAGTCTGCGGTATTGTCGGTATCTTGGGCGAAGGAGGGGGCGGAGTAAGATTCCTCTAAGATGCCATGGGTGGCCATGATGGGAAAGGCATTGTCTTCCCAAGCAACGGGAAACAGCATGGTCTCCCTGCCCAGATTGTGCTTGTAAGGGTAGGTGATAGGCCGGATTCCCAGGCATACGCCCCACCAGCTGCCATCCTGCGCCTGCACTAGGTCGGCGTGCCCTACGGCTTTGATGGCAGTGCTTCTGCTTCGGTTGGAGAGAATGGGGTTTTTTCCGCAGCTTTCGTAGGTGCCGTCGATGGTCCGGCTTCTGGCCATGGTGACCATGTGGCCATATTCCGTGCCGCCCTCGGAAATCATCAGGTAGTACCAGCCGTCCTTGCGGTAGAGATGGGGTCCCTCTGGATCGTTGCCACCAGTACCAGCCCAGAGATAGCGGGGCGTACCTATTTTTTGGCCGGTGGTGATATCAATCTCGCAGAAGATGATCTGGTTGTCGTGGGCGCCGGTGTAGTATGCGTGGCCGTCCTCAAAGTACAGGGAGGGGTCGATGCCGGGCATATCCACGAAAATGGGGTCGGACCAGCCCTGAGCTGGGTCTTTGCTCCATAGGATTAAGTTGCCATCATCCTCGCCGCCATAGGTGACGTTGGTGGTGATGACGTAGAAAATGCCTTCATGATAGCGGATGGTGGGGGCATAAATGCCGGTACCGCCGGGAAATCCCTTTCGCAGACTGATCTGATCCTTCCGATGGATGCAGTGGCCGATCTGTCTCCAATGAACAAGATCCCTGCTGTGAAAGATGGGGATTGCCGGGAAGTATTCAAAGGATGAGGTCACCAGATAATAATCCTCTCCTACGCGGCAGATGCTGGGATCCGGATGCATTCCGGAAATAATGGGATTTTCGTATGTCATGCTATACCTCCATTCGCAAAGGGAGGGAAACTCGCTTTGCTTTTGTAATAAAGTAAGTTTATATTACAGGAAAAATGGGAAAAATACAAGAAAGAAGGGAGACGAAGTTTAGCACAAAAAGGACAGCGTCTTTTTCTCCTTAGCAGTGGATGGTGGCGGGGGGTAACAAATTTGTTTCAAATTGTGAAAAATTGGCTTACATTTTTTGGATAAAGGGGATAAAATAAGGATAGGTGGATGTTTGGGAAGGATTTGGCAAAGGAGGCGTGATTGGATGTTTCAAAAGGGAGATTATATCATTTATGGGGGCAGCGGCGTATGCCTGGTGGAAGAGGTGGGTCCCATGGACATGGCGGGCACGGTGAGAGGGAAGTTATATTACACCCTTCGGCCCAT
>CASGVX010000418.1 GCA_949346185.1 uncultured Lachnospiraceae bacterium | reverse complement strand
TCTGCTGTAAACTCTCTTCTTACGGTCTTTGCCGCTGTGAAGGTTCGCCCTTCTCTGCATTTCCTCCTGAACCTGCACATACAGGTCACGGGGGATAATAGCCTCGTGGTCATCTGTTACATAATACGACAGAACGATCCCATTATTTCTCACCCTTTTCTTGGTGAGAAAATCCACAGTGTATGTCTTCTGCAGAAGTGCGTCGCCAATATATTTCTCATTCTGGAGGATCTTCTTTAAGGTTTCCGCCCTCCATGTCGGCTTTCCTGCCGCCGTCAGTATCCCGTCCGATTTCGAGAAAGCGGTTATGGTTGGCCTGCATATAGACCCCCACCTCCCTGCGGCTCTCCAGACGATATGTCTGTCCACCAACTGGATACACGACGGAATCCAGACTTAAAAAGGAGCAAAAAAGCCCTGCGTAAAACCGCAAGGCTCTAACCGTGCCTAAAACCACGTAAAAGTACCCTGCCAGACACTTTTACGAATCAAGAAGTTGAATGAAAATGCTATGGGCAGATTATAACATATGGAAATGAGGAAGCGCAACGGCTTTCTCCTAGAGCAAAATCTCGCAAGCCCTAACTAAGATTTCACTCCACAATCACTCCATCTGAAATCTCAATGATCCGATCGCACTGCTTGGCCACCGCCTGATCATGGGTGACGATTAAAACCGTCTTCCCCCGCTTATTGAGATCACGGAACACCTTCATAATCTCCCTCGTGGTCTTCGAGTCCAAAGCTCCCGTAGGCTCGTCTGCCAAAACGAGGGCCGGCTCATTGGCAATAGCCCTGGCGATAGCCACTCGCTGCTTCTGCCCGCCGGATAGGTTATTCACAGGCTTATGGGCAAACTCCCTCATCTGCACCAATTCCAGCATTTTCAGGGCAGTCTCCCTCCTGTCTCTCCTCCTCTTCCTCCTGGCCCTCGCCGCAAAGTCCAACGGAATCATCACGTTTTCCAGTGCCGTAAACCCTTCCACCAAGGCAAAATCCTGCATTATCATTCCCACCTTCTCGTTGCGGATGGCTGCCATCTTCCTCTCAGATAGTCTACCGATTAACTCGCCATCTATAACGTATTCCCCCGAATCATAACCGTCAATGCAAGCCAGAATATGCAATAATGTAGACTTCCCCGCGCCAGAAGTCCCCACAATGGCGACCATCTCCCCATCCCCCACCTCAAGGGATACGCCGTGCAGGGCCTCAAAGGCATTGCTCCTTCCCCTGTTATAAGTCTTTACTATATTTTCCAGCTTCACCATCTATTCCACCTCCCTCAAAATATCTTTTGCCGACTTCTTGCCGATCAGCAGGAAAGACAATGCGGCACTAAGCAGAACAAAAAGCAATATCACCCCAGCGCATCCCAGCAGTTGCCATCTCCCTATAAAAAACACTGTCTGCTCCAGCACACCAAGCTTCTCACACAGGTAAATGCACAGCACTGTAAAAACAAACGTACCTGATTGCATGAATACAATATTCCTCACGTGAATCAACACGCACTCCCTCCAGGTCAACCCCGTCATATAATAAATGGAATAATTTCGCAGATTCTGCCAAATCATAATCACCGTATTGCTGATCATGGACATCAGGGTAAGAATAACCAAAGCAATGAGAATAGGAATTAGCATATTCATCTGGTTCATGATATACTTTGCACTGTTCTCCCGCATCTCTGCAGAGGTATGACGGCATTCATACATTCCATTGATTGCCAGAAACTTTGCATTATAATCTTTTTCCTCTTTGGTAATCCCCTCCTTGTAGCGAACGAAACACGGGCCTTCAATGACATATGACCATATCATCTTGTCATCAGATAAATCCTTGTCAAAATGATTCCCACACTTTTCGTTCAGTTTATTGCTGTGTTCAATATCCCTTTTGGATACAAAAACTCTAGCCCGTTCTTCCTTATCATTCCTGTCAAAGGACTGATAATAGTCCCTGAAATCTACATACTGCCCCCAATGTATATCCCGCTTAATGGTACTCGCCCCATCTGCGAGAATCCCCACTACTTTGGCCTTCACCGGCCTGGCT
>CASGVX010000417.1 GCA_949346185.1 uncultured Lachnospiraceae bacterium | reverse complement strand
GGGGCAGTGAATACCATAGTAAATAAAGGAGGCAAGCTGGAGGGACATAATACGGATTTCTCTGGCTTCCTATATATGCTGCAGAAGCATGGCATTCAGGTCAGTGGAAAGAAATGCGTGGTTTTGGGAGACGGAGGTGCTTCTAAGGCAGTGGTGGCCGTGCTGGAGAAGATGGGAGCCGGTGAGATTATTATTGTGGATATTATCCGGACGGCATCGGCCATTACTTATGAAGAGTGCTTTGAAAAACATACGGATGCGCGTTTTATTGCCAATACCAGTCCGGTGGGGATGTATCCCAAATGTGACGCAAGCCCGGTGGATTTGAGGAAGTTCCCTCAATGCGAGGCGGTGGCAGATGTGATTTACAACCCCTTGGAAACCAAGTTGGTGGCTCAGGCAAAGGAGCTGGGGATGACCGGGGTCAATGGTCTGGAGATGCTGGTGGCTCAGGCGCTGTATGCGGTGGAGTTCTTCCTAGACACCACGCTGGAGGAGGAAAAGATTGACCAGGTATATCGTAAAATTTACGAGGATAAGCAAGGGGATGCTCAACCTTGAATGACAGCAATGAGAAATATTCGTGCTATTCACAGTGGAGCAAATTCGAGGCGAAGCCGTGAATAGTAACAAATATTCCATGTTATAGATGGAACGATTGGCTGGATTGGGAAAACAAATCAAATAAAAGGGAAGGGATATGGCAGAATATGGATTATAAAGTGGCATTTGTGGATGAACCCCTTCATATAGACGTGGAGGTACCGGGCTCCAAAAGCATTACCAACCGGGCGCTGCTCATGGCTGCCATGGCAGAGGGGGAGTCGGTGCTGGAGGGGGTGCTCTCCAGTGATGATTCGGTGTATTTTTTGCAGGCGTTGCGGGATTTGGGATTTGATGTGGCGCAGGATAAGGATGGCAAGCGAGTTGCGATTCAGGGGCGTCAGGGCAGGATTCCCAGAGGGCAGGCGGAGGTTTTCGTGGGAAGTGCGGGGACGGCTGCCAGATTCCTCACCGCATTTCTTGCCATGAATCCGGGAGTATACCGGGTAAATGCCACGGAGCAGATGAAGAAGCGGCCTATGGCGGAACTTTTGCATGCACTGCGGCAGCTGGGGGCGGAAATTACTTGTCTGGAGGAAGAGGATACTTTTCCCTTGGTGATTCGAGGGATTGGAGAGGACATAGGCAGGGGTTCTGTCTCTTTGAATATTGACAGGAGCAGCCAGTTCCTGAGCGCCCTGCTGATGGTGGCGCCTCTGCGATTTGGGGAACTGGAGATTATGCTTACGGGTATCAGGGAGGCTCGTGCTTACGTGGAAATGACGGAGCAGATGATGGTGCAGTTCGGGCATCCGGGAGTGGAGCGATTGTCGGGAAATGTCTATGCGGTACCTCAGGGACGCTACCATGGAAGGCATTATCAGATCGAGCCGGATGTGTCTGCCGCATGTTATTTTTATGCGATGGCAGCAGTTACAGGGGGCAGTGCCGTGGTGCATAGGATGCGCAGGGATTCGCTTCAGGGGGATATGCGTTATTTGGATATTCTGGAAGAAATGGGATGCCAGCTTCATTGGGAGTCGCAGGGAGATGGAAGGGAGCAGTTGCGGCTGGTTGCACCTCCTGTGGGAAGTTTGAAGGGATTTGACGAATCTTTTAGTGACTTTTCAGATCAGACCTTGACTGCGGCCGCCATTGCCCCCTTTGCCAATGCGCCGGTCACGATTACGGGAATCGGGCATATTCGGGGACAGGAGTCGGATCGGATTCATGTAATTGCGACGCAGTTGCAGCGTATGGGAATCACGTGCCGGGAGCGGGAGGAGAGCCTGACGATTATGCCGGGACAGCCGAAGGGAATCAGAGTAGATACCTTTGATGACCATCGGGTGGCCATGGCATTTGCCGTGACGGGGCTGAGGGTCAGGGATATGGTTATTGGAGATTGTGAGTGCTGCAAGAAGACATTTCCGGAGTATTTCCAAGTACTGGATAGGATATTGGCTGGAAAGTGTGAATGAAAACACCATTCACACAGGAAGAAACGCCCATAAAATGGGCTTG
>CASGVX010000416.1 GCA_949346185.1 uncultured Lachnospiraceae bacterium | reverse complement strand
GTCTGAAGATTCTTCACCAGCTCCAGCATCCCCTATGATATCCTCCGGCTCCCTGCTCCGCTCCCTCCCCCGCACATAGGGAACAATGCAGTAACTGCAAAAATTATTGCATCCAAACATAATATTCACGCCGCTCTTAAAGGAATATTTCCGCTCCTTGGGCAAATCCTCTACAATCTCCGTGGCATCCTCCCAGATATCCACAACCATTTTCTTCCTCTGGGGCTGGTCTAAGAGTTTGATTGCCAATAGTTCTGCCAATTTGAAAAGATTGTGGGTGCCAAAAATCAAATCCACGTTCCGATAGCTCTGCCTGATTTTATCCACCACGCCTTTCTCCTGCATCATGCAGCCGCACAGGGCAATCACCATGTCAGGATTCCTCTCCTTTTCCTTCTTTAACTGCCCCAATCTGCCATATACCTTCAGATTTGCATTCTCCCTGACGGTGCAGGTATTGTAGAGGACAAAATCTGCGCTATTGGCATCCGTCTCCTCATAGCCAATCATCTGCATAATCCCTTGGATTTTCTCCGAATCTCTGGCGTTCATCTGGCAGCCGAAGGTGGTGATATTGGCAGTCAGGGGCCTTCCCAACGCCTTCTTCCTCTCCTCTGCCCACTCCCGCAGCCTGCGGATAAAATAATACTGCCTGTCCGGCTCCTTTTCCGGCGGCGGCAGTCTCAAGTCCACCTCGGCCAGCCTGGCCTCCATCTCCGCCCTATTCATCACTTCCCCGGTATTGCCCATCATCCTCCAACCATGCCTTTCTGTCAGTCTTATTCCTATTCGCTACCGTTCACCCCTCCAAGCAAGCCACTCAGAGTAATCCTCCAATACGATGGCCATTATGATCAAAATCATTCAACCACTTGCTCTCCATATTATTTTTCGTCTCTATTCCCCCTGCATATGCATATTTTCGTTCAAGCATTTCTTCATCTGTTCTCGGCTACCATTTTTCCATTTGATCCTTAAATCCCATGTAGCTGCTAAACCCAAGCATACACACAGCCATTGACATTGACAATTCTTCTGACTGCTTTTCATACAATGCAGCCACATTTCTTAATTCCTGTATCACAGTATCGCGCGGAACAGAAACGCCGCCTTCTTCATTCACAACCAAATTGATAATGTCAGGAAGCACCATACACATTTTATAAAATGCATCTTCCTCTCCGGTAAGGATTTCATAAAACTGATCCATGCTGACACGGCGTATTAATCTATGCTGAACGTTTTTCCCATCAACTTTTGTTGTCCATTTTATATTTTGGGATTTTTTTGCTATGGCCTCTACTAAAAGACAGGCACAATCATCATCTTCCAGAATCTGCCCTTGCATTTTAATATATGTTCTCGCAGAAGAGGCAGAATTCATCGTATTATGTTTATTTTTCATCTCAACATATAAGGTATGGACAACATCCCCCTCTGGCATCTGAATTCCATCAGGGTTTTTGTATATCACATCCCATCCTGCTTGTGGCACTTCGCACCCCTTAAAATAAGAGCATATATTCTGATGGAAATATCCGATATCATTATTATTTGACTTATCCCTTTGCCGGAAAATCTCATTATTTATGATTTCTTCCCAACTTGCCTGATACACGGATTTGTCGAAAAGCAGCTTTATTGGATCAATCAGGTTACTATTAAATCTCTTCAAATCATAAGACAACAATTTTTCTCCATATTTCGTAATCGTTGCACGGACATGATATTTAAACTCCTCCTCGGATATAAAATCCAATCTCCAATCCATTACTTTAATTCCTCCAGCGATTTATGTATTTCCATTGCAATAGCATATGCCAAATTAACAGGAACCGCATTTCCTACCTGCTTATACTGAGATTGCACATTTCCGCAAAACTGCCATTCATCCGGAAACGTCTGGCATCTTGCATTTTCACGTACATGAAAGGGTCTTGCTTCCAATGGATGACATCGTTCTGTCTGCTTTTGAGATGGGGATGTCAATACCGTCAAAGAAGGCTCGTCCAAACTCATCCTTCTCAATATACCAGTACGGCCACCCTCCATATCCCAACAACTTTTCATAT
>CASGVX010000415.1 GCA_949346185.1 uncultured Lachnospiraceae bacterium | reverse complement strand
GCTATCCTACAATCGTCTTCGGCACCACAAACGTATCCTCTTTCCGCTCCGGCGCATTTTCTAACGTAGCCTCCCTGCCATCCCCGTTTGTCACCTCATCCTCCCGGAACACATTGTTTACCGGAAATACATGGGACATGGGCTCCACCCCGGAGGTGTCCAGTTCATTCAGCTTATCAATATAGTCAAGCATCTCTCCCATATCCTTTTTTGCCTGTTCCTTCTCCTGTCCATCCAGCTCCAGTTTCGCCAAAATCCCCACATACTCTATCGTCTCATCAGAAATCATATTTGCCATTCTCTCACCTCATTTCTTCCTGTCTGGTTCTGCAGACCAATCCACCTTATTATCACTTCCCCTAATCGGCTCCATCCCATCCTTGCGAACCATTCCTATCGAATCATAATCCCTGCTGGGAATTGCCTCTGTGCCATCCGCATAGGGCAGCATCAACCAAACAGCCCGGTAAAGAACTCCGCAATCGCCTGAAAAATATCTGCAAAGAAGCTTCCCACCTTCTCCATCAGCCCCCCGGTATCCACCTCGCTAAAGTCAATCCCCGAATCCTTTAACTTATCGTAAATATCCTTTGCCTGGCTCTTGATGGCATCCACGTCCACATCCACTTTGGAAACCTTCTCCATCATGTCCACGATATTTTCCACATCCTTCTCCGAGATGTCCAGATCCAGCGCTCTGGCTGAAGATTCCACCGCATCCCTGATATCTTGGGAAGAGGCATTATTTTCAGTAAATACCCTCTCCTTCACTGCGGCAATCAGTTCCGCCGCCTTCGCCTTATCCCCCACAGAATCTGCCAGTTCTGCCGTAGTTACCAGTTCATCCGTGGCAGCATCCATGATATCCTCGGATATCTCCTGGTTCGTCATCTCCGCATAGGCCTTCATCGCCCCCACCAAGGCAGACGTGCCGGAAATATTAAAAGGTCCCACCACCGTCACATTGGCATCCTTCAGCCCTGCAGTAGCCAAGGCGTTGCAGTACATGCTGGAAGTACAGTAACTGATATTTTTCGTCTCCACGTCAATGCCGCTGCCCTCCTCCGTCTTCACGATCATCACGGAGGATAGCGCGCGCTTTCCGATGACAGAAGCGGCAATATAATCTCCCAGATAATCATGCTCCTCCTGATTGGTAATCTCCACGGTCTTATAATCCTCCACATCCTGCTGCGCAATGCCGAATCCACTTAATACCGCTGCCTTTTCCTTCTTGGTCAAATCTGCGCCAAAGGCAATATACCTGTCAAAACTGGTGTCCTCGTCCTCCACCACCGCATCGGCCGCCGCCCGCTGGGGCATTGCTCCAACACAGGCAAATGCCAGCAATCCGGCCATCAGCCATCCATTTATCCACTTCCTCATGCTAACCTTCCTTTCCTATTCAAATCCCTCTCTTTTCTATAAGCGGAAAGCCAGGGCTCTCATAGAACTCTGGCTATGCACTCTGCTATAATACCTTGCCGGCCTTGATTCTCTCCATAGCCTTCACCGTGTTCTCCGCGCTTCCAAAGGCCGTCAGGCGAAAATATCCCTCTCCGCTGGGACCAAATCCAGAACCGGGCGTTCCCACGATATTCAGCTCCTCCAGCAGATAGTCAAAGAAATCCCAAGACTTCATGCCCTCCGGCGTCTTCATCCAGATATAGGGGGCATCCACGCCGCCATACACCTCATATCCGGCGCCAATCAGCCCCTCCCGAATCACCTTGGCATTGTTCATATAATAAGCAATCTGCTCTCCTGTCTGCTTCCTCCCCTCCGGGCTGTAGACGGCAGCCCCTGCCGCCTGAATAATATAGGGCGCGCCATTGAATTTCGTGCCATGCCGCCTTGCCCACAGGGCATGCAGAGATACGTCCCCGCATTTCAGCGCCTTGGGCACCACGGTAAAGCCCAGGCGGGTGCCGGTAAATCCGGCATTCTTAGAAAAACTGCGAATCTCAATGGCACAGGCTTCGGCTCCATCACACTGATAGATAGAATGCGGCACGTTCTCAGAAGAAATATATGCCTCATAGGCGGCATCATAGATATCACCGCCCCCACCTTCAA
>CASGVX010000414.1 GCA_949346185.1 uncultured Lachnospiraceae bacterium | reverse complement strand
TGCCTATTCTGGAAGAGATTGTGCAGAGTGGCGCAAAGCTTCTGATCATCGCAGAGGATGTGGAGGGCGAGGCTCTTACCACATTGGTTATCAACCGTCTGAGAGGCACATTTAACGTGGCAGCTGTCAAGGCGCCTGGATATGGTGACAGGAGAAAGGCAATGCTGGAGGATATTGCAATTCTGACTGGCGGCCAGGTGATTTCTGAGGAAGTGGGTCTGGATTTGAAAGAGGCCACTCTGGATATGCTTGGCAGGGCGAAATCCGTGAAGGTTCAGAAAGAGAATACGGTGATTGTGGACGGTGCAGGAGATAAGGATGCAATCAACTCCCGCGTGGCACAGATTCGGGCTCAGATTGAGGAGACAACTTCAGAGTTCGACAAGGAGAAGCTTCAGGAGAGATTGGCGAAACTGGCTGGCGGAGTGGCAGTAATCCGCGTGGGCGCTGCGACAGAAACAGAGATGCAGGAAGCCAAGCTTCGCATGGAGGATGCTCTGGCAGCAACTAGGGCGGCAGTGGAGGAAGGAATCATTTCCGGTGGCGGTTCCGCTTATATCCATGCTTCCAAGGAAGTGGAGAAATTGGCGTCTACCATGGAGGGAGACCAGAAGACAGGGGCTAATATAATCCTGAAGGCGCTGGAGGCGCCATTGTATACAATCGCATACAATGCCGGTGTTGAGGGCGCTGTGGTTATTAACAGGGTAAAGGAATCTGAAGTTGGCATGGGCTATGACGTACTGACGGAGGAGTATGTGGATATGGTGAAGGCTGGCATCCTGGATCCCGCCAAGGTGACTAGGAGCGCATTGCAGAATGCTACCAGTGTGGCTTCCACGCTGCTGACTACGGAGTCCGTGGTATCTTCCATTAAAGAGGATGCTCCGGCAATGCCTGCGGGCGCAGGTGCCGGCGGCATGGGCATGATGTAGGAATGGGAGCGCAGAACGAGTGTTCTTGCGGTTCGATTTGAGTAAATTTTAGGTTGAATATTGCTTCTTTATTTATTACAATGGAAAGGGGATTTTGGCGATTGCCGCCGAAATTCCCTTGACTATTTTAACAAGGGGATAGGTTGCTCTTGCGTAGCAGGAGATTGGCAATATTGTGTCTGGGCGCTGCTTGACACAAAGTTGCTTCATGCATAGTCTCAGCGGAGCGGAACCATTAAGAAAGCAGCGCAGAAATGAGGATTACTGCGATGGAACCATTGTACTGTGAAACTTATCTGAGGGCTAACCCGGACGCAAAGAGGAAGGCGCTGAGGGCGTTGTTGATTGCGCTGGCTGTCTTTATATTGGCTTTTGGATTTGTGATGATGATGAACATGAGGACGTATTTGGTATTGGCGGTGATGGCAATCATTGCCGGGATTATTATTTTTCTGCTTCCCACTACCCAGATTGCCTATGAGTATATCTTTGTGGACGGTCAGATTGATTTTGACCGGATCTTAAAGGGAGAGAAGCGCAAGACCATGAAGAGGATTGACATGGAAAAGGTGGAGGTCGTGGCTCCGGAGAAGTCCCATGCCCTGGATGCCTACCGCCAAAATCCTGTCTTTGATTATTCTTCGGGGATGGAGGGGGATCATTACATTGCGATTTTTACGGGGGAAAAGGGGTTGGAGCAGGTGAAATTTACGCCTGACCAGAAGATGCTGGATGCCATCGGCACCAAATCCCCCAGCAAGCTAAAGAGACAGTAGCGACCATGAATCGTAATTGTATTAATTGAGGTGTCAAAGAGGTATTTTAAAGAAACTGAAAAAAAGTATTGACAGAAATACCAAAATCATGTAATATATTCATTGTGCTCGGGAGGGCACGGTGAAATTGCACGAGTGGCTCAGTGGTGGAGTATCGCCTTGCCAAGGCGAGGGTCGCGGGTTCGAATCCCGTCTCGTGCTTGGGATGATTCCCAGAGGATGGATGAAATGAAGATGTCGGTTAAATGACTTCAAATATTTTATTTGTCCGCAGGTATAATTTCATAATTGTTTCTGCTGTGATGGCAGAAGGTATGCACGAGTGGCTCAGTGGTGGAGTATCGCCTTGCCAAGGCGAGGGTCGCGGG
>CASGVX010000413.1 GCA_949346185.1 uncultured Lachnospiraceae bacterium | reverse complement strand
ATGTACTGCCACCGCGCCCACCGGATCATCAATCTTTAACTTATGGTCTAACAGCCACACGCCAAATACCACCAAAAGTCCTGCTACCGCTCCAATCACCAGCGCGCCCGCCCCATCTGTCACATCACAGGGTGCGGTGATGGCCACCAGGCCAGCCAGAGAGGCGTTCAGGCACATAGATACGTCCGGCTTGCCATACTTGATCCAAGTAAATATCATGCACACCACCGTGGCGATAGCCGGCGCAATAGTGGTAGTAAGGAAGATAGAGCCCAAATCTTCTAGGGAAGTGGCAGCGGCGCCGTTAAATCCATACCATCCCAGCCATAGGATAAACACGCCCAGAGCTCCCACAGGAAGATTGTGTCCCGGTATGGCGTGAGGCTTTCCCGTGCGAGTGCTGAACTTGCCGATACGAGGGCCTAATATTCTCGCTCCAATCAAGGCCGATATCCCCCCCACCATATGGATAGCGCAGGAACCGGCAAAGTCATGGAATCCCATGTCGGCCAGCCAGCCTCCACCCCAGATCCAGTGCGCCTCCACCGGATAGATTAGCGCAGAAATAACTGCGGAGTATATGCAGTAAGACAGAAACTTCGTCCTCTCTGCCATGGCACCTGATACAATCGTTGCCGTCGTGGCACAGAATACTAGGTTAAAAACAAATGAAGAATAATTGAAATCCCCATATGCGGTAAAGAGGTCAAACCCCGGCTTACCGATAAATCCCAGCAAATCCTCCCCCAAGAGCAGGGAGCATCCAATCAGGATAAACATCACCGTGCCAATGCAGAAATCCATCAGGTTCTTCATAATGATATTCCCCGCATTCTTCGCCCTAGTAAATCCCGCCTCCACCAAGGCAAAGCCCGCCTGCATCCAGAATACCAGCGCGGCACCAATCAGGAACCAGATGCCGTATAAGTTTTCGTTAATATAAGTGATTATTTCATTTGACATACTATTCCTCCATTCTAACTCAGCTCGCAAATCCAAAGCGAACTTCCTTCGCTATGCGCAAGCACAAATCTCGTTTACAGGTTTCCCAAGGAGGAAGCATCGTTGCCATTCACCGCCGCTCCATCCGAGATGGATTCTAAGCCTATGCCATAGCAACAAAACAACACGTTGTCCGGACGTTCCAAAGGAATGATAAAGTCCGCATCCCTGCGGAGTTCTTTTTGCTTTATAGAATAATTTCCTATAAAGAACGACAAAGGTGCCACGAAACTTCTTCGTGACACCTTTGTCATACATTTCATTATATGCAAAAGTAACATTCTGTCAATAGATTTCACCCATTGAAAATCAATTTAATAACATCCGACAAAACACACCATATGCACCGACAATTTTTATGCAGTTTGCACAAATGCTCACTGTTTTCCCTGCAGTGCATCCATATCCCATTCCATCTTCTGGCTGTTATCCATCATATACTGCACAAACTCCCTAGCCTCCGTCAGCCGCTCTGTGGCAATAGATATGCCCACCACCGGCTTCTCCAGAAACGTATCCATCTGCCTATACTTCTCACTCTCCGTCAGGTACAATCCGCAATTATAATCTGTCGGGTCGCTGCCCTTTTCCGTCTTTGCCGTCTTCTTATTGTTCAGCACGTCCTGGCCGGTGACATACTTGGTGCGGTACCGATACTTTTCATCATAATCCCCATAGAAAGATACTTCACTGTCCGTCTCAGCGTCAAAGAAATACCCTGACCGTCCCCATTTCTTGAAGCCATCCTCGCTGGTAATCACGATATCTGCAGTGCCAGAGTACAGATATGCCTGCAGCTGGTGGTCGCTGCAGCCCACGTCAATGGTAACCACTTCCTCATCTGCGTCCAGCTTCATATGCTTTTCCAGCGCAACTCTAAATGCCTCCACCCTGTTCTCGTCCAATGCATCCTTCTGAATGGCAATATAGAGGGCATTGGAGGGCTGCCTAGTGGCCGCCTTCACTGCAAACACTGCCAGAAATATGATGGCAATCAAGCAAATGATTGCGATTTTCAGGTAATAATCTTTGAAATACTCCCATTTCCCTTTCTGGGAAAGATTATCTATCTCCTGCT
>CASGVX010000412.1 GCA_949346185.1 uncultured Lachnospiraceae bacterium | reverse complement strand
ACGATAATAATCAGAGATGTTCCACCGAAAGAAACATTTGCACCGAATGCTCCTGAGAAAAAGATGGGAATCACTGCCACGACGGACAGACCTACAGCACCAATCAAGATAATGCTGTTCAGCACCTTCGTCAGATACTCAACTGTAGGCTTGCCAGGCCGGATGCCCGGAATAAACCCGCCCTGCTTCTTCATATTCATAGACACTTCCTGGGGATTAAACGTAATGGACGTGTAGAAATATGCGAAGAAAATCAGCAGCAGGATATAAATCACCAATCCAAGCGTATACTTAAATTCGCCAAAGCTGTCAAATTTGCACCATGCACTCTGATCAAGCACTTTCAAAATCTTCTGCCCTATGGACGCATTGGCACCGGAAGCCGGCTCGACACCCGCAAAGCGGGCGATTACCAGAGGCATCTGGAAGAGAGAACCCGCAAAGATAACCGGAATAACGCCGGCAGTGTTTACTTTCAGCGGGATATGAGAGGATTGCCCCCCCACCAACTTCCTTCCCTGGGTTTTCTTGGAATACTGCACATTAATTCTACGCTCGCCGTCTGACAGCACGATGATAAACACCACTGTACCCAGAATCACGGCAAGAATAATCACTGCCGCCAGCAATCCATTAGTCACATTGGTAGCACCGGAGATGAACTTCTCATACAGGGTTGCCATATCCTCCGGCAGTCGGGAAATGATATTGTACAGAAGGATAATGGAAATACCATTGCCCACGCCATGCTCCGTCACCTGCGCCCCCAGCCACATCAGGAATGAGGCACCAGCGACCATAGCCACTACCACCACTGCCACCGACTGGAAGGAAACACCGTCAATCAGGTGGCCGGAACGGCCAAAGCCAATAGCCAGCGCCACGCCTTCCATCACTGCCAGCCCAATGGCCAAATATCTGGTGTACTCTGCAATCTTCTTCCTCCCCTCCTCGCCATCTTTGTGCAATTCCTCCAAGCGGGGGATTGCGATGGTGAGCAGCTGCAGGATAATGGATGCCGTAATATATGGCGTAATGTTCAGCGCAAAGATAGACATCTTCTCAAAGGAGCCACCTGTCAGCTGGTTGAAGAAATCCAACGTCTCATTTTTGCTGAACCATTCCTCAATCAGCGAGGCCTTCACGCCGGGTATCGGAATCTGACAGCCGAGGCGCACCACGATAAGGATGAACAATGTGAATAGAATCTTCTTGCGGAGATCCTTTATTTTAAACGCATTGCGAACTGTTTCAAACATGCCTAAACCACCTCAGCTTTTCCACCAAGCGCTTCAATCTTCTCAGCAGCACTCTTGCTGAATGCGTTCACCTGAACTGTCAGCTTCTTGGTTAATTCCCCATTTCCAAGTATCTTAACGCCATCTTTCGGATTGTTGATAATTCCCTTTTCCTGAAGCGCAGCAACCGTAACTACGTCTCCATCTTCAAACTTCTCCAGCTTGTCTACGTTAATTGCAATAATCTCTTTGGAATTGATATTGGTAAATCCCCTCTTGGGCAAACGCATGTAAAGCGGCAGCTGCCCACCTTCGAATCCCGGACGAGGAGCGCCGGAACGAGCCTTCTGTCCCTTATGGCCCTTGCCTGCAGTCTTGCCATTTCCTGAACCATGGCCACGTCCGCGTCTGAAATTGTTGCTCTGTTTTGAACCCTTTGCCGGGCTTAATGTTGATAAATTCATAATAACCTCCTAAAAGTACAATCACTAACGGGCGAATCTGACGAAACCCATGGCACCGGATCAAGGAATTTGTCCCCGCCATGGAAAACTGTGCATAGGCACACTTTTACCCTCGCTACAAATCAATATAATATCATAGATATATGTATGTTGTCTATAATAAATTTTCTAATTTTTATTTATATTTTACGTTGGAGGCAATATTTTTTACCGTTCCCTTTACCTTCTTCCCCTTAGCGGTAATGCTAAACTTGGGGTTTCCCTTCATCGTCAGAGTAGCCTTCGCCTGAATGCCATCATCTCCCGTGCTGGTCAGCTGGAAATTCCCGCCAGTAATTGTGATGTCCCTGGACGCCCGAATGCAATCCCCATAAGACCTGACC
>CASGVX010000411.1 GCA_949346185.1 uncultured Lachnospiraceae bacterium | reverse complement strand
CACGACGGAGCCGGAAGAAAATCAGTACCCGCAATCCGCCCGCACCGCTCCCGCACGCGTCCCCTCCCACATCACGCCTGCATCTTCTTAATCACTTTCAGGCGTGTGAATTCTTCTCTTTCTTTCTCTTCCAGTGCATTATTTATCGTATACACCAGATTACTATACATAGGAATCGTAATATTCTTAAGCGCATTCGCCCTCTTCTGCGTCTTCTTTATATTACTGGCCAGCCGGTACGCCGAATTTTCCACCATAGAAAGCTTAATCGTCAGATCCTTCACCTCACGGAACGCCTCCCTGGCAATATCAATCGACTCTGCCGTTGTACTAAAGGAATACGTCAGATCATTCTGCTTCGCATCATACCTCACATAAGGAATCTCCGTGCCCATAATACTCCTTGTCTGAATCCGGATGGAATCCTCAATCGGAACCGTAAGTGCAAGCTGCTCCACCTTACTGATCCCCTGCTCTATATTCGCATGCTGCAGGCAGGCATACGCCCGTGTAAATGTAGTATCAATCTCCTCCTGGATCCCCTTTGCCTCATCAATCAGCGCCATAAGCTCCTTAAGGAGAATATTCCTCTTCTTATCCATCAGGTCATAACCCTGATGGGCCAGCGCAAGAGAGTTCTTAGCCAGCATCAGATTTCCCTTTGTAGGAAACTCCCGTGGATCCATAAACTAAACCCCCTCTGCTTCCTGTGGGTAATATAAGTCAATCAGCTTCGTATCCACCCGGTCAAGTTCCTCCTTGGGCAGAAGTCCCAAAAGTTCCCATCCAAGATCCAGCGTCTGCTGGATCGTACGGTTCTCCGCCGGTCCCTGGCCTACATATCTCTTTTCGAATTCCTCTCCGAACTTCAGATAACGCTTATCAATCGGAGACAATTCATCCTCTCCAATAACAGAAGCAAGATTTCTCGCCTCCCCCACCTTGGCATATGCGGAAAAAAGCTGATTTGCCAGATCCTGGTGATCCTCTCTCGTATAACCCTTGCCGATACCGTCCTTCATAAGACGGGACAGAGACGGAAGAATGCTAATGGGCGGATACACCGATTGCCCGTGCAGGCTCCGGTCCAGAACCACCTGTCCCTCCGTAATATATCCGGTAAGATCCGGGATCGGATGTGTAATATCATCATTTGGCATTGTAAGAATCGGAAGCTGGGTCACCGAACCCGACGCCCCTTCCACAATGCCCGCACGCTCATAAATCGTCGCCAGTTCACTGTAAAGATACCCCGGATATCCTTTTCTTGACGGAATCTCCCCTCTGGAAGAGGATACCTCACGCATAGCCTCCGCGAAGGATGTCATATCTGTCAGAATAACCAGAATATGCATATTGCATTCAAATGCCAGATATTCCGCAACTGTAAGAGCCACCTTCGGCGTAATCAGACGCTCCACCACCGGGTCATTTGCAAGATTCAGGAACATACAGACATGATCTGCAACACCGCTTTCTTCAAATGCTTTCCGGAAGAAATCAGCCACATCATGCTTGACGCCCATAGCGCCAAACACAATTGCAAACTTTTCCTCCGAATCGTCCCCCAGGGATGCCTGCCTTACAATCTGAGCGGCAAGCTGGTCATGGGGCAGGCCATTTCCCGAGAAAATAGGAAGCTTCTGACCCCTGATCAGTGTAGTCAGGCCATCAATTGCCGAAATACCGGTACGGATATAGTTACGGGGATATTCCCGGCGCACCGGATTCAGCGGCAGACCGTTCACATCCCTCTTATCTGTAGAGGTGAGGGAGCCCATCCCGTCAATTGGCTGCCCGATTCCGTTGAAAGTTCTTCCAAGCATATCCGGTGATACCGCCACCTCCATAGGATGCCCGGAAAGCCTTGTGTGAGTATTCGTAAGGGACATATTTTCTGTCCCCTCAAATACCTGGATCACTGCCTTATCCTCATCTAATTCCACAATACGGCCCATCTTCCTTGTGTTCCCGTCCACGACAAACTCCACAATCTCATCAAAGAAAGCCTCCTGCACCCCTTCCAGTACAACGAGAGGACCATTAATATTACTTAACCCAAGATATTCTATTGCCAATTTCCAAGTCCCCCCTATCCATTCTTTTCTATTAC
>CASGVX010000410.1 GCA_949346185.1 uncultured Lachnospiraceae bacterium | reverse complement strand
AGTGGCACAGGTCATTGATACATATGTGTACGATATGGGCGTGGATAAGGGGCAGTATGATTTTGCTACCGCTATAGGCCTGTTCCAACAGGGAGTGAACTGTGTCCTGCTCTTCCTGAGCAACTTTGTGGTGAAGAAAATGTCCGGTGAGGGCTTCTTCTAGGAAATGTCGCAAGAGGGTTCCTGATTCTTTTTCAGCAGCATCTTTTCAGACCATAGAACATATTAGGAGGTGCCAGGCATGGCAGATAAGAAAGCAAAGATGGCAAAACCGAAAACCAAAGTGAAGCATTCTCTGGGCTCCAGAATTTTTGATGTCTGCAATGTAGCGTTTTTCGTTATAATAGCCCTGATTATGCTGTTTCCGTTCTGGAATATTATTGTGATTTCCCTCACCAGCAATGGGGAATTCATGAGCAAGCCCTTTATCCTGTTTCCTGAAGCGCCGACTCTGGAAGCGTATAAGTATATTTTTTCCACGCCGCTGTTTCCCCGATCCTATGGCATTACCTTAATCATTACAATATCGGGTACCTTTCTGTCTACATTGGTTACATCTATGTTGGCATATGGGCTTTCCAAAAGCACCATACGGGGATACAAGTTTTTCATGATTTATCTGCTGATAACCATGTTCTTCTCCGGGGGCCTGATTCCTTCCTATTATAATATCACGAAGACGCTGAATCTGTCCAATAACCTGTTGGCGCTGATTCTGCCCGGGTCGGTGAGCGTGTTCAACTTTATCGTAATCAGATCCTTTTTTAAGCAGCTGCCGGTTTCCCTGGAAGAGTCGGCCAAGATAGACGGAGCCAATGATTTTGTCATCCTGTTCAAGATTATCTATCCGCTCTCCATCCCGGCGCTGGCCACCATCGCCATGTTCGTGGCGGTCGGTCTGTGGAACAGCTGGTTCTCGGCACAGCTGTATATGAGGAATGAGAAGCTCTATCCTCTGCAGCTGATTATCCGCAACTACGTGGTTCGCTCCGCAAAGCCTGCGGATATGCAGAATATGGAAGGGCTGCGCGATGCAGCGGGCAAAAGGCTCTATCTGAATGAGACGGGCGTAAAGATGGCCTGTGCCATCGCATCTACACTGCCGCTGTTGGTGATTTATCCTTTCATTCAGAAATACTTTGAAAAGGGCGTTACCCTGGGGGCGGTGAAGGGATGATTTATACTGCCTAACGATTTCACTTGCCGTGAAACCAGACTGCATAACGCTGACTGGTTCAATCGCATGATTACATTAGGCAGTATTCAGCGTTATGCAGTATAAGATTGTTCGGCTGAATGGCTTGAATGATAAATACATATTTTAAAGGAGGACTTATGAAAAGAAAACTTATTTCTACGTTACTGGCCATGAGCATGGTGCTCGGCATGGCAGCCTGCGGCAACAATGATGAACCTGCGTCAAACAGTGCGGATGGCTCTGCTTCCGAGGAAGAGAGCCAGGAGAGCACCCCGGCAGATGATGGCGGGGAAGAGTCCCAGTCTGCAGAGGACGAAGGCGAAGACGCTGAAGAATCGGCACAGAAAGGGGGCTTTGAGGATGTGATCACGATAGTCGCGGACAGCGATGGAGACCCTTTCTCATGGGATCCTACCTCTGACAAGATGGCGAAGTACATTGAAGAGAATTTCGGGATTGCCTTCCAGCAGAGCGAGACCAACTATTATAATAATGACTTCTCTGTCCTACAGCTGGCGGCAACTGATGGCGCGCTGCCCAAGGTATTCGCGGCGGACATCCTCTATTATCCGGAGGAGATCACGCAGTTTATCCCGGAGGAATTCGTAGCGGAGATTCCTGAAAGCCTGCTGGAAAAGTATCCTCTGACCAAGGCTTTGCTGGAAAACGATGCGGTGTCGCAGACTGTCCGCGGAATGTATGACGGGTATTATTTCCTTCCCAAGCCCGACTCGGCGGACCCCAATATCTACAAGGCAGAGCGCAAGGGCATTTTCATCCGCACTGACTGGCTGGAGAAGCTGAATCTGGAGGTTCCGACTACCTGGGAAGAGTTCTACAATGTGGCGCATGCGTTTACCCATGATGATCCTGACGGCAATGGTGTGGACGATACCTTTGAATTATTGCTAAGTTATTTTCATTTATTAATA
>CASGVX010000409.1 GCA_949346185.1 uncultured Lachnospiraceae bacterium | reverse complement strand
GGCCGGAGGCAGAGCAGACAGTGCTGGAGAGGAAGGCTAGTGCTCTGCCTAGGAGGAGAGAGCAGGACAGACCCCGGAGGGAGCCGAAGCGCTATCCTGTCAGGCAGCCGGTCAAGATGCCGGGCATCAGCGGCAAGGGATTCCTGTTTTTGACGTTCATGGTTTCGGCTGTGACGTTCATGGGATTTTCTTATCTGTCTACCCAGAGCGAGGTGCGGCAGATGAAGAATCAAGTGGTGGCGATGCAGACGGACATTGCCCAGCAGAAAGAATTGTATGAAGAGGAATACCAGAATATAGAAAATTCTGTGGATATTGCAAAGATATACGAGCGCGCCACCAAGAAGTTGAAAATGGTGCATGCGCAGGACAACCAAGTATACACCTATAGCAATAAAAAAAGCGATTTGGTGAAGCAATATGCTGATATTCCCGGAGCGGATTAGGATGCTGGCGTTAATTGGAGAGAGGTTGCCTGAATTGGCAGGATGGTACATTTAGTGGATAAATCTTCAAGGGGAGGGCTGTGGTATACTCTGTCCCGCAGGACGGAATATATCGACAGCTCTTCCTATTGCGCGGCATAGGCCGTGAGATGTTGCTATCCAAAGCAGCAATGAGTTGAATAATGGGGGGTGTTGGATGAGAAGAAAAGCGGTGGATACCAGAAAATATAATAAGGTGGGCACCAGAAAGACCTTTGGACGCATATTGATTGTCTTTGCCCTGATGGCGGGGCTTGCATTGTTCCTATTGGGGCGCATTGTCTATTTGAACAAGACGAAAGGGGCCAACTACGAGAAAAAGGTTCTGGCTCAGCAGAGTTATAGCAGCAAGGAGATCAATTATTGCCGGGGAGACATTACTGACAGGAATGGGAATAAGCTGGCAACTAGCAAGAAAGTATATGACCTAGTTCTGGATCCCCTTCTCATTCGGACGGACAAGGATTTTGTGGAAGCCACGGCAAAGGCATTGGAGAAGACCTTTGGCATCACTAGGAAGAAATTCGACAAAATACTGGAGGAGCAGGCGGATTCTCACTACTATGTGATGGAGAAATACAAGGGAGTGTCCAGAAGCCGGGTAAAGGATTTCAAGGCGCTGCAGGAAAAGGATAAGAAAATCAAGGGAGTGACTTTTGACGAGCGCTATGAGAGATATTATCCCTATGCCACGGCTGCCAGCAAGGTTGTGGGATTCTGCTCCTCGGATAATCGAGGCGTCTGGGGGATTGAGAATCAGTATGACAGCACCCTCGCCGGCATCAACGGCAGACGGTATGGATATTATGATTCCAGCCTGAATCTGGTGGAGACAGTGAAGGAGCCTGTCAACGGCAATCGGGTGGTATCTACCATAGACGTGAATGTACAGGGAATCTTGGAACGGCATATGAACGATTTTCAGAAAAGGATTGGCTCCAAAAATATGGGGTGCATTATCATGAATCCCCAGAATGGAGAAATCTATGCCATGTCCTCCTATCCGGAATATAATCTGAATGATCCCAGAGATTTGA
Source organism: uncultured Lachnospiraceae bacterium (assembly GCA_949346185.1). Taxonomy (GTDB): domain Bacteria; phylum Bacillota; class Clostridia; order Lachnospirales; family Lachnospiraceae; genus Butyribacter. The sequence continues at coordinate 609 of CASGVX010000409.1, read as the reverse complement.
CAGTGGCATACAGCAAGTCAGAGGTCAAGTCTATGAGCGATAAGAAGCAGTCGGAGGCGCTGAATCGGTTGTGGAGGAATTACTGCATCAGCGATGCCTTTGAGCCTGGCTCTACTTTTAAGCCTATGACGGTGGCTGCCTGCCTGGACGAGGGGGTGACAAACTCCAATAAGGTATACTATTGCAATGGTTACCAGATGGTAAATGGATTGAAGATCAAGTGCATCGGGCATACCAGGGGTGGCCATGGCAGCGAGACGATTTGCCGGGCTCTGATGGATTCCTGCAATGATGTCCTGATGCAGCTGGGGGCAGATCTGGGAAGGACTAGGTTTATCGACTATGTCCGGGATTTTGGCTTCGGGAGGAAGACGGGGATCGATTTGCCGGGAGAGGCCGCTGGGGGCGTGTTTACCACAGAGACTATGCATAATACAGAACTTGCCACCTCCAGTTTTGGCCAAGGGCAGACGGTGACCATGATTCAGCTGGCGGCCGCCTTCTCTTGCGTCATCAATGGGGGGGATTATTATGAGCCCCATGTGGTGAAAGAGGGGTCCGCAGCCGTTCATTCATGCTTCGCACGCCGGTCTCGGTCTTTGCCCGGAA
>CASGVX010000408.1 GCA_949346185.1 uncultured Lachnospiraceae bacterium | reverse complement strand
TGGAGATTCCAGCAAGCAAAATGTGAAGATTTATTTCTTAACAGTTCCTTAGTTCCCACGCATGCGAAAATAAAATCCAGGAGGTATATTAGATTGAAACAGAATAGGAATAATAATGACAGTTTTTCCCTGCTAAACCAGCAGGAAATCGACTCTCTGATCCGTTTTCTGACAGAAAAGAAAAATGCCGTGGACAGCGATGTGCTGAGCCAGAACAGCATTGATAAACTGATTACATTGATTCAGACGGATCGGGATCGCATCACTTTAAGCACTCTTCTCACATATGGCAACATCAACAATGCCGTCCTGAAGGACTTCCGCACAGAAGGCCAAGAGCCCTGCCAGCTGCAGTTCGGTCTGAACCAAGATTCCCGCTTTGCAGAGCTGACGATTTTCAATCCTGCCACGGAGAAAACCATGTCGCTAACCCCGCGCCAACTGGATCAGAATGATACGGAAGAATGGGGGCTATCCATTCCTCCATCTGTCTTTATCCATATTGCGCTGGGACTGGAATTAAAATTCTCCCAGGCAACTTATGACGCCGTATGCGATGCCTATGCAGCAAATACATTTGGCAGTTCCGACCACAAAATCCCAGAGATTATGTTGCCGGACAACGACCTGCTGGTAGAGTGTCTCCTGTAAAAAAGGGGAATGCCGGCGCATTCCCCTGCAAGAATTACTTCGTAATTCTTGTTGGCGTAGCACCACATTGTGAGCAATTTTCTATACAGCAAAAAAGGGCACAGACTTCGCTTGTGCCCTAGCAAAAATGCCAAAGCGTTTTTGTTGGTGTTCCGCCGGGCAGCGAGAACTTTCCTATTAGTTAAAAATCATAGATTTGGCGAAGTTTTTTATATGTAATCAAAGTCCCCTTGCCGCTATCGGCGGCAAACCAAGATAAATGAGAGGTAAATCAATGGCAATTGGAAGTAAGAAAGCATTACTCACGAAGGCTGTCTCAGAAATGACAGAAGCCGACTATTCAAAAGACCCTGCACTTGACGGCATTTATCAAAGACTGTCAAAGGGAAGGGCACAGTTTGCTGAAGTTTTTAACAAAAATCTTAAAGCGGTGATGCAGATTAGTTCCCTAGATCTTGTCATGCAGCACCAGACTGACAAAATCATGGACATATCCCGCAGCGTGGAAAAGGCCACAGAAACTATATTTGGCACAAATGCGACGGGAATGTCCAATAATCAGCACGAGGAACTGGCAAATACCATCATCGAAGTATCTGACCAGACAAAGGAAGTCTACCAAAAAATAGAGACCGGCCAAGGCGAACTCACCTTGATTAAGGAATTGTCTGACCAGACCATCCAAATCTCCAGCCAGCTGGAGGAAAATATGGATGGGCTCCTGAAAATCGTCAATCATATGGGAGATGTCATCGCCGGCATCAATACCATTTCCATGCAGACAAATCTTCTGGCATTGAATGCCTCCGTGGAGGCAGCCAGAGCAGGCACCGCCGGGAAAGGCTTTGCAGTGGTGGCAGACGAAATCCGCTCGCTGGCGGAGGAAACTCAGAAACTGACTGGAAACATGGGTGATTTCGTAGAAAATATCAAGAAGGCATCCCAAGAAAGCGCCCAAAGCGCCACGAATACGGCCAATGCCTTGAATGCCATGACAGACAAAATCAGGAATGTGTGGGAATTGAATGACGAGAGTCAGCAAAACCTCTCCAACGTCAATGAATCCATCAGTTCCATTGCCACTGTCAGCGAGGAGATCAGCCACTCTATGTCCCAGATGGAAAGCCAGTTAAAAGACAGTACGGATTTCATGCGGCAGGTAGGCCTTGATTTGAAGGAAGCCACGGAACCGGTGGTAGATATTGAAAAGACGATGGACGATGCGGTAAAGGAAATGGGGAACATGACAGAAGATGCATTCTACCATCTGAAGAATCATGAATTTTCCCAGTATGTAAGCAATGCCATCACCGCCCACAAAACTTGGCTGAACAACTTGAAAAAAATGGTGCAGAGCCGAGCAGTCATTCCTTTGCAGTTAAATTCCTCCAAATGTGGATTTGGTCATTTCTACTATGCCATGACGCCGTCAATCCCAGAGTTAAGTCCATGTTCTCCTCAAGATAGGATTTCAGCACATTGA
>CASGVX010000407.1 GCA_949346185.1 uncultured Lachnospiraceae bacterium | reverse complement strand
CCCCCAGGAAGATCAGCTTCCCGCCCTTTTCCGCAAAATCTCCTGCGAGAAGCACCTCTGCACAGGCAGTTCCCTCGGGAAATGGGAGGACGCCGTGCTCCTCCACGATCAGGGCTGTCCGCAGGGGAATCATAAAGAGTACGCCCAGCAGTCCGCCGCAGAGGCAGATGATGGCGATTTCCCAGAAGGAAGGCGTCGCTACTGCATCGTTTTCCGTCGCCCACATAAACAGGGCGGGAATGGTGAAAATGGCTCCGGCTGCCAGAGACTCGCCGGCAGAGCCCACTGTCTGCACCATGTTGTTCTCCAAGATGGAATCTCTCCGCAAAAGGAAACGGATGACGCCCATGGAGATGACTGCCGCCGGGATGGAGGCAGATACCGTCATGCCGACCCGCAATCCAAGATAAGCGTTGGCAGCACCGAATAACACTGCCAGAAGTATTCCCAGAATCAGCGAGACGACGGTAAATTCCGGAATCACCTTGTCTGCCGGAATGTAGGGTTTGAATGGTTTCTTTTCATTCATAGTAATAGAACCTCTTTCTTATAGTATTTATTACAAGGCAGAAAATGCAAATGGTAGCTACGAATCACAGAGATTTCTAAAAAAGCTGATTAGCAGCAAATTACATTTCCAGTTTGTAATAGTATGTTGATTCGCAGAATTTCTATGCCAGCGTGCCAATCTGATGGCATTCGTTCAGGCTGGCAGAGAAAATCAACAATCATCGCACCATATCATTCCCCATCAGGCATGAATGATATAGCCCGTTTATCATTATAGCATAGGATTCTGTCGATAAAAAGATAAAAAGATAAATTTCATGACATAAATTTGTGGAAATAACCGAAAAGAGCAGGGGCATTCCAGTGAAAATTTGTGGAAATAACCAAAATAAACAAGTGATTGCTCGAAATGTGGCAGTATACCAACAAGTATTTTCGGAGAAAATTTCTGCAGAATAAATGCTCACAATGTGGTGCTATGCCAACAAGAATTACGAAGTAATTCTTGCAGGGGAATGCGCTGGCATTCCCCTTTTTTACCATATAGGAAATTTCTCGGTATTTTCAGTGTGAAGAACGCTGGTTTTGCGTTCTTTTTAGAGGAAGTATAGTCTTTCTTGGGCAGCGTTCTGTGCTGCCTTTAGAAAGACTCTTCCTCTTTTTTACGCATTTCGTGCGGCAGAGATGAAATTTTTGATTTTATCAGGGTCTTTGCCAGGACATTCTTCATATTCTACGCCTGAGGAGACATCAACGCCGTCGGGGCGTACTGCCTGAATCGCTTGGGACACATTGCCGGGATGAAGTCCCCCTGCCAGAAAGAGCAGTTTTTCGTCTCGCGGAATCTGCTGTAAAAGATTCCAGTCGAAAGTGGAGCCGCTGCCAGGCTTCGCCGCATCGAATACATATCCTGCAATCTGGGGACAAGCGCTATACTGTGCATATTCCCCCATGTCTTTTACATTAAAGGCTCGGAGCACGAGCAGAGGAGTGGCGGAAAGCAGGTTCGCATCCAGATTGCCATGAATCTGGATGTAGTCGAATCCGGACTGGGCAATTTCTCTGATCTGCGCTTTCGTGGGGGATACTACCACGGCTACCCGCTTGATTGCGGGATTCAATTCCCTCATGATTTCCTTTGCTCGGGCAATGGTATTGTTTCGCTTGCTTTTTGGATGGAATAATACCAATCCGGCAAAATCCGCCCCATATGTGTTGAGATAGGCTGCCTCTTCTGGTTCTGTCAGACCGCATATTTTTATTTTCATAGTTTGCCTCATTTCTGCGCACAATACAATGTTTGTGGCTCCGCTAATTTCTATATAATATCAGTTGGCATGGCTGCTGCAATGCCTGCCTTTCTATCATACTTGGAAAGGGATGGAAATTCAAGGCTTATCCCGTGAAGAGATGAATGGCTATGGATAATCTTGTGCATGTCTGATATGATATATCATAAAAATTGAGAAAGGAGAGCATACGAATATGCCAGGCGTTTTATTTGAGGGCGGTTCTTTTCGCCCCATATTCAGTTGCGGCGTGATGGATGCCCTGCTGGAGGAAGAAATCATGTTTCCTTACTGCATTGGCGTTTCTGCGGGGGCAGCTGATGCCGCTTCCTATATC
>CASGVX010000406.1 GCA_949346185.1 uncultured Lachnospiraceae bacterium | reverse complement strand
GGGAATGCATGGTGTCCAAGACGGAGAGAATGGGGAATGGCACATACCATGTTCTTTCCTACGCTCTGGAGGTGGAGGATTGGGGGCAGAATCATAGGAAACTGGTTCTAGAGATGCTGTCTGAGACTCTGCCTGAGGAAGAGAAGCACAAGGATACGGTTCTGGTGGTGGATGACCAGGACGTGAACCGAATGATTATCCGAAGAATATTGGAGAAGCATTACCATGTGATAGAGGCGGCAGACGGCAAGGCGGCATTGGAGGTGCTGGAAGAGAATTACCAGCGGGTTTCTGCCGTGGTGCTGGACTTGGTGATGCCCAAATTTGACGGCTATACTACCTTGCGATTCATGCGGTGTGACGCTAGGTTTTCTAATATTCCCGTGCTGGTGACCACGGGAGACGGGGAGCGGAAGACGGAGAAGAAGTCCTTGGAGGCGGGGGCTTGGGATTTCATTCCCAAGCCGGTCAACAAGGATACGTTGGAACTGCGCCTGAAAAATATCATTGGAAGGAGCCAGTTCGACTATCAGAAGACGGAACAGTATATAGCGGAGCATGACCGTCTCACGGGACTGTATAATAGAAGCAAGCTCTTTGACGAGGTGCGCATGCGCATGGGGGGAAAGGAGAAGCAATACGCCTTCCTGCGGGTGGATTTAGACAGATTCCGCCTGTACAATGCATTTTTCGGAGAACAGGAGGGGAACCGCCTCCTGCTTTATCTTGCCAGCCTGATTCGGGAGGAGACCGAAAATATGGCAGGGGCAGTTTGCGGCAGGATCGAGGCAGATATTTTTGCCATGTTCTGCCTGCATGATGGGGAGAAGGTTGCCCGTTTGCAGCAGCAGATTGTCGCTGGCCTGAAGGAATATAATGAGGCATATTACATTCAGCCCTCCATCGGGGTGTACCTGCTGGGGGAGGAGGATATTCCCGTGGAGGAAATGTATGACCGGGCCTCCATGGCGGCGGAGAGCTGCAAGCACAAGTATATGGAAAATATCGCTTACTACGATGAAAAGATGGCTCGCCGGATTCTAGGAGAGCAGGAAGTGATGAACGAGGCGGAGAAGGCGCTGGAGACGGAGCAGTTCGAAGTGTACCTGCAGCCAAAGATTCATATGAAGAATGAGGAAATGTGCGGGGCAGAGGCGCTGTGCAGATGGAGGCATCCGAAAAAGGGAGTGATTTCTCCCGGCAAATTCGTGCCGGTGTTTGAAAACAATGGCTTTATCGGGAAACTGGATTTCTATATGTGGGAGAGAACCTGCCAGTTGCTGCGCAGATGGCTGGATGGGGGACTGGAACCGAAGCCGATTTCGGTGAACGTATCCAGGGCTAATTTATATCATCCCAACTTGCTGGCGAATCTGATGAATCTTTTGCACAAGTATGGGATTCCCCCAAGGCTGCTGCAGCTGGAACTGACGGAGAGCGCCTTCATGGATGATCAGGAGATGATGATTCAGAAGGTGGAGCAGCTGCAGCAGAATGGATTCACCGTGCTGATGGATGACTTCGGGAGCGGCTATTCCTCCCTGAATACGCTGAAAGACATCCCGGTGGATATCTTAAAGGTGGATATGAAGTTTCTGGGGGCGGCAACGGGAGATGGGGATGATAAGAGCGAGCGGATTTTGGCTTCCGTCGTGCGCATGGCTGCGTGGCTGGGACTGGAAGTCATCATAGAGGGGGTAGAGACCGGGGCGCAGAGGAATTTTTTGGAAAATATCGGGTGCGAATACGCTCAGGGATATTTTTATGCGAAGCCCATGCCGTGGCAGGAATATGAAGAGATGCTGCGGGAATTGAAGAACCATCCCCAGAAGGAGGAGAAGAAGGGGGGATTTTCTGGGATTCTGGACGAACTCTGGGAGATGAATGGGGAATTGGAGCGGGTATTTTTTACCATGACGGAATCAGCGGCATTGTTCCGCTACGACGGCAAGGAAATCGCCCTTTTGAAATGCAATGGGGAATTTGGAAGGATGTTCGGCTATGATGGCAAGCTGGTTGAGGGCGGCGACCGGTATCTGCCAGATAATTATGTAGCCAGCATCCGCAAGTGTTTTGGCGAATGCGCTTCTGAGAGAAAGATGACGGCCTGTGACTTCCTCCGGATAGAAAAAAAGAGAGAGAACAGTTGGT
>CASGVX010000405.1 GCA_949346185.1 uncultured Lachnospiraceae bacterium | reverse complement strand
ATGGAGATTCCAGCAAGCAAAATGTGAAGATTTATTTCTTAACAGTTCCTTAGTACAACGAAACTTAATTATCGCCGCACTATCTCCTCGCGGGCCCCTTCGGGTCCGGATAACGCTTCTTCTTCCCTTCCATCACACCAGAGAAATCTTCTTCCGGATGCTCCTTGCTATAATTTTTCAAATCCTCCATATATGCCAGCCTGTCATGCTCCCTCTTCATGTCTGCGGCATAGAAGGAACGAGTTACTACATACATATTGCGAAATCCCGCCCCTATGCCCAATAGAATCAATAACAGAAATATGATCTTTTGATGAAATATGCCATCCAGCCAATAGCCCAATGCCCCGCAGAGAAAAATAGGCACCATCATGCTAATTCCAATCTGGGAAATCATCACGAAACTGCGCAACACTTTTTTATCTTTCAAGGCATCTCCTTCCATTACGATTCATCCTTCTGCCAATGTTCCAAGAAACTGTCTGAAGATGACTTCACGACAGTTCCTTAGGCATCCATTTCTTCGCAGGACAATAAGTATCGCCACAAAACACAATAACCTTTTATATTATAAGGTATTTTTTTCCAATTGTCCATAAAAATAACCGTGCTTATTCCTCCTGAGTAGGCATCATTTTCTGCATCGCCTGGGTCAGCACGATATCCTTGTGGGGATAAATCTCATAGAATTTGTCTACGATGCGCTTTGCCACAATATTGCCCCCATCCGCATCCGCATCCATAAGAATTACCACATACTGGCTGCTGCTGTATCGGGTGCTGACATCCACCGCCCGCAGAGAAGACACTATCGCCCTCTCCAAGGTATTCATTCCCTTTTCCAGCACATCGCTGGGCAGATATGGCGTATCCTTAGGTTCCAAGGTCAATAGCATGGTCTGCACTTCCTGCGACTTCCTGTTCACGCAGCGGGAAACGAAGTCATAAATCTTCTGAAAGTCATGGAATCCCACATTATAAGCCCCTTCCTCGCCACTCATCCTGCCTTCCAGAATATACCTGACATGGTTCAAATCCGCAGTCTTGTCCTGCTCCTTCTTGCGGTGGCCCTGACGGGCATAGAAATGAAAATCGTTCTTCCCATTCTCTTTCACATAATATAATGCGTGGTCAGTATTCTTAAATATCTTCTCGAATTTATTGCCATGCTTTGGATATAAAGCAATGCCAATGGACACAGAAGTAATGTCCTGATGTTTGATTTCCTTTAATTTCCGCTGCATGGAATCCAGAATATTGTTCGCCTTCTCCGCCAGCGCATCTTGATCTGTCAAATCCGTGTAAAAGAGGATGAACTCATCTCCGCCAATGCGTCCGATGACATCGTCCTCCCCGGTCTGCTCCCGAAGAGTCTCTGCCAGCAAACGCAGAACCCGGTCTCCCATAATATGTCCAAATCTGTCATTGATGGACTTAAAATTATCCAAATCAATCATAAATAAGGCGCCAGCGTGGCCAGCCTCCCAAATCTTTTCCACCTTCTCCTGAAAATAACTTCGATTGTATAATCCGGTAAGGGAATCCATCATGGCCTTTTCCTTGATATCCATGGTAAATTCCGTAATTATCTTATTCAGGAGCTTGCTGCTCTCATCTGTCAGATTCGCATAATCTTCCCCTGACATTTTCTCCAAAGAGAACCCATTCTTTAGCATGTTAATGAATACTTGGCCAAACTCCGGGTCAAACTGAGCCCCATTGCAACGCTCAAACTCTGCGATAATCTTCTCCCTGGGAAGTTTGTCCCGATATACCCGTCGGGAATTCATGGCATCGTATGTATCTGCAATGGTAATGATTCTGGCAAATTCTGGAATAGTTTTCCCCTTCAGTCCCGTGGGATATCCCCTGCCATCATACCTCTCGTGATGATAGAGGGCTCCCTCCCCCACATGGGGAATCATGCGGATATCTTTCAATATCTCGCCCCCCATCACCGGATGGCGACGAATCACGTCAAATTCCTCCTTGGTGAGAGCCAGAGGCTTATTCAATATGGCATCAGGCACGCCAATCTTCCCCACATCGTGCAGGAGCGCCACATAATGCAGATTTAGCCGCTTATTCTCATCCCAGCCCAGATTCTTGGCAATCTCCTCGGCACACTGAGCCACCCGGAAAGAATGCCCCGCCGTGTAGGCATC
>CASGVX010000404.1 GCA_949346185.1 uncultured Lachnospiraceae bacterium | reverse complement strand
TGGTTTCCAAGGTGATGGCAAGGTGGTCTCCTTGCACTGTGATTTCCGTGAAGTTTGGGAGTTCTTCTAAAGATGCGCTTTTTGGGGGTATGAAATCATCTGGCTGAAAAAAAAGGTGCTTTTCAGGGCAGACGAGATAATTCTCATAAGATAACAGGCTGCTCACCGCCAGCATCATCTCCACATCATCATGATTGTGGAGAAGCAATATCTTTTCCAAAGTTTCTGCCTTGTCGGGAGCCAGAAGACGCTGCTGCATATATTCCGAGTATACGGGAATCAGGTCACCTCCGCTGAATGAATCCTCTCTCTGGCAGCCCAGCCATTGCTCCAGATCGGTTTGTCGGCATTTTTCCAATTGCAGGGCTCCTCGCAGGCGGCGGACATGCTTTAGCAGGTCGATGGACAGGGTGTCCTCCTGATCTTCCAGAATCATTTTGTTGTGCGGGCTGAGAGTGATGGCATGGCGCTGGCATTTTTGCAGGATGTAGGGAATGTCAAAGGTCTTTCCGTTAAAGTGGTACAGGTATTGGAATCTTTCTAAAAATTCTAGGAAGGCCTGGAGGATTTCCTTCTCGCTGCGGTAATCATTGGCGAACCATTGCATCATCTGCCATCTCCCGGTGGCGCTGTCATAGTGCATTCCTCCGATGAGGTAGAGGGAGGAAGCCTTGGCAGACAGTCCGGTGGTTTCGATGTCGAAAAAGGCGATATCTTCCCGCTTCTGGGGGAAGGCGTGGGGGAATCTGGGTGGATTGATGGTGCTTTTGATGGTTTTCATGGGTCGTTCCTTTCTGTAGCGTATCTGTGGCGTGAATAGTACCGCTGTGTTATTGTGAATAGCAACATTTTAACACATTTTTCGGAATCTTGCGTGGAAAATTGAAAATGTGCTATAATGAAATATCGGGATGTTGGGGTCAAGAGGTATTTTCACCCTGGCATGATATTAGAGATGTTGACTTGGGGAGGACTAGGATGGAAAGAAGATTTCGTTCAGGAAAAGCCTATGAAAAATGGAATCGGAGAAATAAAAGCAAAAGCATTGAAAATTATTTTGCGGGCATGCATAGGCAGAAACGCTATCTGAAGGGTCTCAAAGGAAGGATACAGAATCATTTGGAAGGCACCTTGCGGGTGGTTTCTACTGCCTTGATCGTGATGATACAGTTCGGTCTGGTATTGTATCTGCCCTTCATATTGCAGAGCCTGACGGTGTATTTTTATTTTATCTTGGAATTGTGCTCCATCATCGCCATCGTCACACTGGTGAATAAGAATCAGAGCCCTTCCTTTCGGATTGCGTGGATTTCCATTGTGCTATTGCTGCCGGTATCTGGCTTCGTCCTGTATTATCTCTGGGGAAGGGAGGGCGGAAAGAAGCGGGCATTGGATCAGTATATCCTCCGCCAAATTGCCTATGGAAGGAAATTTCTGAGCCAGGATGAGGAAGTGTATGAAGAGTATGTGGAGGACCATCCTGTGGCGGGACGCATGGTGAAATACATGGTGAATGAGGGCTTTCCCCTTACGTCGGGAAATGGGGTGAAATATTATGCCATGGGGGAGGATGCCTTTGAGGATATCTTTCAGGCGCTGGAAAATGCTAGGAGATTTATCTTTATTGATTTCTTCATTGTGGCAGAGGGGGCTTTGTGGGATAAGGTTCACGAGATTTTAAAGAGGAAATTGGAGCAGGGTGTGGAGGTGAAGTTTCTTTATGATGATTTCGGGGCTGCCATCCGCACGAGAAAGTATTTCAAGCAGATTCTGGAGCATGAGGGCATGGAGGTGAGGATATTCAATCCCATCCATAAATATACGGGAGAATTGTATATGAACTACCGCTCCCATCAGAAAATCGTGGTGGTGGACGGGAAGATTGGATTTACCGGGGGATTTAACCTTGCGGATGAGTATGCCAACCTCATTGAGCGTTTTGGGGTGTGGAAGGATACCGGCGTGTGCTTGATTGGCAAGGCTGTCTGGGATTTGACGGTGGTGTTCCTGCAGATGTGGGAGGCCTGTGGTGGTGAGAAGGAGCATATAGACTACCTGAAATATAAAAAGAGGGGCAAGGAATTGGGAGACACGTATTGCCAAGTGATTTCTGACGGGCCTGCCCACAATCCCAAGAATGTGATTAAAAATATTTACAATCAGATGATT
>CASGVX010000403.1 GCA_949346185.1 uncultured Lachnospiraceae bacterium | reverse complement strand
AACACTCACGAAATTATTCCATCGCTGCCCTGCAGTTACTATAGGGCCATGCTGCTGTCGGTGAATTGGCATAAGTTTTCTGCTTATTCCCAAAAAACACTTTTTTTGCCGGTCACCCTCTGCTTAATCTTTCCTCCGCTCACATACCGCAACTGTGCCTTAAAAGACGCTTCACTACTATATACCTTTTTATAAGCAGTGTTTTTCGCCCACACTTGCGCCAGATACGCATAATGTCCGTCCGATTTTACATCTGCAGAAATCTTTGTGGCATAATTCGCCGCATTAGATGCCATTGTCAAAGCACATGTCAGCAAGATAGCAGCACACACACACCTGTCGCCTGTCTCTTGAATCTCTTCATTTTCCTGACCGTCATTCTGCATTTCCTCCTTTGTCTGACTGGTATTTTCATTCACTACAACCCCTTTATAGCATATCGACCTACCATTTACAATGCTTTTTCCGCAAAACGACCTGAACGGCAAAGAAAACGACCTGAATGACAAAGAAATCACAGTGCCTCCACATCTACCCCCTTCAGCATCTGGTTTTTATAGACCGTCGTGTCATCCTCCTCCAGAATATATGCCCGGTAAATCAGCACGCACATCTCCTCCCCGATCTCTACGTGCCGCCTCTCCAAGGAACGATTGGTAGTGAGCGAAACACCGTTGACCTCCAGGGTCAGTTCCAGCGTGCTCCCCCGGAAACTAATATCCGTAATCACGCCCTTCTCTGCCGCAGGAATCAAGGAATGGAATTTCTCATTGTCATTCTTAAATGCCTCCACAAACTCCGGGCGCACAATGGCCTTCCTCCCCTTCGGCACCTCCTCAAATCCCTTAAATCCGCCGAAATCATCCAGCACGGCGGAAGTGCCGATGAACTGAGCCACAAAGGAAGTTTTCGGCTTCTTGTAGATTTCCACCGGCTTCCCCATCTGCTCCAGCCTGCCCTCATTGATAATCATAATCTCATCCGCCACTGCCACCGCTTCCTCCTGGTCATGGGTGACGAAGAGACTGGTAATTCCCACTCGGGCAATCATCTCCTTCAGCCATACCCGCAGCTCTTTCCGCACCTTTGCATCAATGGCGGCAAAAGGCTCGTCCAGCAAAAGAAGCCGGGGTCTGGGAGCAAGGGCTCTGGCAAATGCCACCCTCTGCCGCTGTCCCCCCGACAGCTGGTGGGGATACCTCTTATGCATTCCTTCCAAGCCCACCAGTTCCACCAGTTCCATCACCCGGTCCCGAATCTCCTTCTTCCCCTTCTTCTGCACCCGCAGGCCAAAAGCAATATTTTCAAATACCGTCATATGGCGAAACAGTGCATAATTCTGAAAGACAAAGCCGATGCCTCTCTCCTTGGCAGGAATATGATTCACCACATTGCCATCCACAATCACATCCCCGCTGTCCTGCTGCTCCAGCCCCGCAATCATGCGAAGTATGGTAGTCTTTCCGCTGCCGCTGGGTCCCAGCAGGGCGGCCAGATGCCCCTCGTCCACTCGAAAGCTGATATCCTTTGCCGCCTCGTAATTCCCAAAGTTCTTGTTAATTCCCTTCATTTCCACGTACATATCAATTCCCATGCCTTTCTGTTTCCTGCAAACTTGAATGTGCGCGCAGCGCATCCCAATCTTCCCATTCCCTATGACCTTCGGCCATCTTTTCCGCAATACTCCACAATCTGCTTTAAGACCAAAATCAATATGGCCAATACCACCAGCAGGGAAGATACCGCAAATGCCTGAGTGATGGCATCCGCGCTTCCCGCCATATAAAGGGCATCAATTTCCAGAGGCAGGGTGAATGTCTTCCCCCTTGCCTTCGACACGGCATACACGGCGCCGAACTCCCCAAATGCCCGGGCAGCGCACAGAATAATCCCATACAGAAGCGCCCACTTGATATGGGGAAAGGTCACTTTCCGAAAAATCGTAAACCCTCTGGCTCCCAACATCACCGCAGCCTCTTCCTCCTTGCTCCCCTGAGCCTGCATCACTGGAATCAATTCCCTAGATACAAAGGGAAAGGTCACGAATATGGTGGCCAGCACTACGCCGGGTATGGAAAACACCAGAGAGATGTCTGTCCCCAGCCACTGGTTGATTTGTTCCACAATGGGCCAGCTCGTCGTGCTCCGCCTGGGAGAGCAGATCCGCCGCCA
>CASGVX010000402.1 GCA_949346185.1 uncultured Lachnospiraceae bacterium | reverse complement strand
TTTATGATTTATCAGATACAGAGGAAGTTCCGGGATGAGGCCAGGCCTAGGGCAGGCATGATCCGGGTGCGGGAGTTTACTATGAAGGATGCCTACTCCTTCCACACGTCTCAGGAGGATTTGGAGAGGTATTATGACAGATGCTTTGTGGCATACAATCGCATTTTCCAGAAGGCGGGTATTCCGGGGGTGGTCACGGTGGCATCGGACTCCGGCATGATGGGGGGGAGTATTTCCCATGAATATATGCTCCTCACCCCTGTGGGGGAGGATTCCATCGTGCTCTGCGATTCCTGTGACTATCGGGCAAACATGGAGGCGGCAGAGAATAAGATGGTCAATGATAATCCCGGCGTGGCGTCATCCCTGCAGTGCGTGGAGACGCCGGAGTGCAAGACCATCGAGGACGTGTGCCGGTATTTGAAGAGTGATGAGAAACTATCCTGCAAGGCGGTGGTTTACCAGAAAAATGCAGATGATAAGTTCGTGGTTGCCTTTGTGCGAGGGGATTATGAAGTCAACGAGACCAAGCTGCGCAATCTTCTGGGGGAGGAAATCCACACGGCAGAGATTACGGAGGACTCGCCTCTGGTGGCAGGCTATATTGGACCCTATGATATTTCTGCTGACGTAGAATATTATTTGGATGTGACTTTGAAGGGCATTGACAATCTGGTGGCTGGCGCCAACAAAGAAGGGTATCATTACACGGGGCTTCAGCTGGAGCGGGATTTGGAGAAGGCGGAGTACGTGGACATCTCAAAGATTCAGGAGGGCAGCGTGTGTCCTTGCTGTGGGAAGAGAGCCATCACCATCAAGCGGGGCATCGAGGTGGGAAATATATTCCAGCTGGGTACCAAGTACACGAAGACTATGGGCATGCAGTATACAGATGAAAATGGAGAACTCCACTATCCGATGATGGGATGCTATGGGATTGGCGTGGGTCGCATGGCGGCTTCCATCTGCGAGGCGTATCATGATGAGTATGGCCCCATCTGGCCTATTTCCATTGCCCCTTGGGAAGTTCATATGTGTTGCCTCAGGGCAGACGATGAGGAGACGAAGGCAGTGGCAGACCGCCTTTATGGAGAATTGCTGGATGCGGGCGTGGAAGTGATTTACGATGACCGGGAGGGCGTGCGGCCTGGGGCGATGTTCTCTGATGCGGATCTTTTGGGCGTTCCTGTGCGGGTGGTGGTGAGTCCCAGAAACCTCAAGGAAAATGTGGTGGAGATTACCACTAGGGATAAGTCTGTGAAGGAGATGGTGGCACTGGAAGAGGCGTTTGGCTATATTCAGAGCCTGCGGCAGAGGCTGCATGACGAAATTGCGGAAAAGGTGGAGCCATACGGCGGGAATCTTGGCAGTGATGCGACGAGGAATGGAGATTGATGGAAATGAAAAAGTTGCGGAGGATGGCAGGAATGGCGTTTCTTGCCGGTATTTTGATGATGGGCGGGGCGTTCTGGAAATCTCCCGCTGCACTGGCAGAAGAGGATCATGGCATGGACTGGGATGCGGAGGACAGTGCGGATGAACTGGAGGAGCCGGTTCTCACGGCCGCATCCAGGTCCGATGGCAAGATTTTGCTCTGCTGGGATGAAATAGACGGCGGAGAGGAGTATGCGCTCTATCGGAGCAGGAAGAAAAATGGCGGCTTCCATCGAATCTACAGAACAGATGGGGAGAAGTGCCGCTATATGGACAGCAAGCGCATTCCCGGAAGGGCATACTACTATTGTCTGAAGGTGCGTTTTGGAGAGAGCGGTGCCAGTTCCCGCAGCGAGACGGTGGCGGGTCGCTCGCTGAAAAAGGTTCGCCTGAGCAGGATTTCCAATGTGTCCGGCTCTCGGAAGCTTGTGCTGCATTGGAAGAAGGTGAAGGGAGCGGACAGTTATCAGATTCTTAGGAAGAATGAGGCCAAGAACAGGTATCAGGTGATAGCCACCGTGAAAGGAAAGCGGAATGCCTACGCAGATACGAGACGAAGAGGCGGCCGGTTCTATACATACAAGGTGCGGGCCAGAGATGATGCCGGCGGCCGGGGCGGCGAGAGCAGAGCCGTGAGCCAGATGGCCATTGATGGGAGAAAGAAGATGATTGCCCTGACTTACGACGACGGCAGCCCGCGGAACGAGGCGTCGCGGAACACGATCAGCCCTTCGCGCCAACG
>CASGVX010000401.1 GCA_949346185.1 uncultured Lachnospiraceae bacterium | reverse complement strand
ACGAAGGATCTCTTAGGGGAGGCGGGATATGCCCGCTATGAGATATCCAATTATGCCAGACCGGGCTTTGCCTGCAGACACAATCTTGCGTACTGGGATACGGGAGCGTATCTGGGCGTGGGGCTGGGGGCTTCCTCCTGTCTTGGTGAAAGCCGATTCCACAATACGGGAGACATGAATAGGTATCTGGCTTATTATGACCGGGAGAGGGATTTCGGAGATTCTATCGAGGCAATGGCAGCTTGGAATGCGGATGATTCATGGGAGAATGGTCAATGCTTGCATGAAGAAACCACTCACAAGCTGCATGGGATCCATGGTGGAAAAGGGCGGCCGGATGCCCCGGATTGGCCAGTTCTCCAAGAAATGCAGAGGTGGACGGAGACGGCTAGGAAAGAGGAGTTTATGTTTCTGGGATTGCGGAAGATGGAGGGCGTGTCGCTGGCGGATTTCCAGAATCGTTTCGGGGCATCCCTTTGGGATGTGTATGGGGAAGTTCTGCCGAAACTCATCAATCAAGGATTTCTGAGAGAAAGTGAAGACGGAAAGCGGATGTTTCTGACGGAGCGGGGGATTGATGTGAGCAATGTGGTTCTGGCGGAATTTTTGCTCTCGGATTAAAATGTATCGCTAGAAATGGGAGGAAGATTAGATGAAGCAGACGAAAGGATCGTTGCGCACATATAGACTTGTATTTATACCGATTCTCTTTTTGGTCCTTTTTATTTTGTTCGGATGGTATTCCATGGAGAATAGCAAGCGAATCCAGGATCAGAATAGGGGCTATGCGGCAGACTCCGCAAGGCAGATTGCGGATCATGTGGAAGATGAGCTGTCAAATGGGCTGAGCCGGATCAGGACATATGCAGATTTTCTCGGAAAAAGCCTGTCGGAGCCTAAGGTGACGGCGCAGATGCTGAGCGATATGGAAAAAAACTCGAACTTTGACGGGTTTCGCTTCGTGGATGCCAATGGCTTGAACCATGCCGCTGACGGACAGACTTCTATTGCCACTGACCGGGACTATTATCTCAATGGCATGAAGGGGGAAAGCGGGATATCTATTATCCTTGAGTCTAGAATTACCCATGAAGCCATGGTGGGATTTTATTCTCCCGTATATTGCCGGGGGGATATTATCGGCGTGCTCCGAGGAGTTTATTGGGAAAAGGAATATATGCAGGACATGCTTGCCGCCAGTTATTTTGGCAGCGATGCGGGGATGTTTTTCTGCACGGAAGACGGCACTGTCGTTGCCAGTTCCGAGGGACAGAGCTACAATGGCAATCTGCCGGAAAACCTGCTGAGGTACCAGATGATTGATTTGGAGGCCACGAAGAAGCTGCGGACGGCAATTGATAAGAAGGAACAGGAAATCGTCATTCCCGTATCAGATGGAAAAATAGATAATATCTGCGTCTTCCCGCTGCTGGAGGGCGAGTATGTGCTGATCCAGACATTTCCAGAGTCCGTCACCAAGAATATGGTGAACAGGGTAAATCGGACGGGCATTTTATTGGAATTGATGCTGATCCTTTCCTTTGTGGCCTATATTGCCATACTGCTTATTTATGGCAGACGGGAAAAGAAGGTGCTGGAGAGGGAAAATCGAGAACTGGCTTATGTCACACAGGGTGTCAGCACGCTGTTTTCCCGTTTCGTCATAGTGGATTTCGAGGAGGATGCTTATCATTATGTCATTGGCTCGAAGCCGGAGAGGAAGGAGTTTCCTCTCAGCGGCCGGTATGAGGATTTGGTGGAGTATCTGAGTTCTTTTCTGGCGGAGGATAGGGACCGTCAGGATTTTCTTCGCCTGTGCAGCAAGAAGCACGTAATCTCGGAATTGGGTAAGCACGGCAAGGATATCCGCAACGAGTACCATGTGCAGCGGGAGGGAAGGGACGAGTGGGAGCATTTGAATATCATTTGCTTGGAGAGAAAGGATGGAAAGGCAGCCAAGGTTCTTTTCCTGCGCCAGAATACCACGGAATTGAAGGAGAAGGAATTGCGCATCCAAGCGGAAATATCTGTGGCGAATCGCAAGAAAAGGCATTATCAGGAGGCGATGATCGCTGACTCTGTCTGCACCTTTGACTTTAATGTCACCCGTGACTTGCTGGAGCATGATGTGATTCATGCCAATATTGGACAGAGGTGGCCCATGTTCGAGGAGATGGACAAG
>CASGVX010000400.1 GCA_949346185.1 uncultured Lachnospiraceae bacterium | reverse complement strand
ACATATTCGTGGGTGATGATTTGCTCCAGTTCCTCCTCTCCTGCCTGCCCCTTTCCCACAATCAGTTTTTCAGGAATATAGATCACCGGCCGGAAAAAGCCATACAAGCATGGGCTTTTTATTTCTGAGGCGGCATATATTTTCACCCGGTTCCTTCTCCCCCAAAGCGTCCTGTTCTTCCTCAGACGCTTCATAAGACTCAGATTGGACAGAAAAAAACACAGAAGAAGCCCCCCGGAAACTGCCACCCACGCACTGGACAAAATCCATCCCCAATCAGCAATGCCAGACAGTTTCTGAAAAAGAGACGCTCCTGCCCCGACATCTTCCCGCTTTGCCTCCACGCTCTGACCGATGCTTCCAAGTTCTCCGCCCCCAGACAGTATTTCCACAGAGTCCATATCTATCAACGATTGGATTCCTGCCTGCGGTGCCTCATCTCCCCTTGAAATCCTGCTTCCCCCACCATTCTGCTCCGCTCTTTTGTCCAGATTCCACGAAGATACCTTCTTTGATACCATATCCCCCACGCTAAAAGGAGTAGATATCACGTTTACCGGCACCAGAAGCCGCAGCAGCACTACCAGCCACAAAGCATAGATTCCGGCATAGCGCACTCTCCCCGTGAAGGCCTTGCGAATTCCCAGAATCATCACCACCAGCAAAGAAGATTCCAATATCCAACCAAAAAAACTTCCCATGACTTCCCCATTTTCCTTTCCCTTTTTCCTATTGTCTCTCTTCTGCTTCCCGCAATATTTCCTGCAATTCCCGGATATCTTCCCGGGACAAGTCATTCTGGCGCACCAAGGCGCTCATCATCATACCAATGCTCCCATCATATATCCGCTGGAGGAAATCCCTAGTCTCCTGCACCACCACGTCCTCTTTTTTTACCTTGGGAAAGAAATATTTCGTCTTTCCATTCTCCTCGTATCCAATCAGACCCTTTTCCGACATTCTCCGCACCATGGTGGCGCAAGTGCTCTTGCTCCAGCCCACCCGCTCATTCAAAAGCGGCACCAGCTGCATCAGCGTCCGGGGATATTCCTCCCACAGGCAGTTCATCACATACCACTCACTATTCGTCACGCGAATTTCCTGTTTCACAGCATCCTCCTTCACCGCATCCCCTGCAATACTCTTTCAGGTAGCGGACTTCATGTTCTATCTAAGTTGTAAATCCATTATAGAATAATAAGTTTAACCCGTCAACCTAGTACAATAAAATAAAGTCTTTGATATATTCACGCAGGATCATTGATATTAAAATCTGCCGTATGCATGACAATATTAGCATCCATACGAAAACTTGTGGCATAGTACCTTGACATGCATAGTAATATGTCATATAATGCACATGGAGGTGAAGCCCATGCCGGAACAAAAAATAAACAGCGACCTCATTCGCGGCCATATCGACACTATTATCTTGAACATATTGAGAGATGGGGACAATTATGGCTATGAGATTATGAAAGCCGTTTCCATAAAGAGCGACAATGAATACGAACTGAAAGAACCCTCCCTCTACACCAGCCTGAAACGTCTGGAAAAGCAGGGACATATCGAGAGCTACTGGGGAAACGAATCCCAAGGAGGACGGCGGAAGTATTACCACATTACGAAAAGCGGCGTGGCAGCCCATGAAAGGGCCACGTCAGAATGGCTTCATGCGCAGAAAATCATCGCAAAACTTCTGGAAGGAGGAAATTGTCCATGACAGAATTAAAAAAATATGTAGACGAACTGTTTCGCCATCAGCCGGGGACGCCGGAAATCCAAGATCTAAAAGAAGAGATTCTAAGCAATATGGCTGCGAAGCGGGATGATTTCATTTCCCAAGGCATGGAAAAGGATCTGGCCACAGCCAGGGCAAAAGAGAGCCTGCCCAGCATCGACCTGCTGGTGGAGGGAAACCAGCTGACAGATCTTGGAAAGTACCATTTTGAATGCTCTGAAACTGCGCTCCTTCACTGCATCATCTATTGGATCCTTTCCCTGCCCCTGCTCTACACCACCCATGGCATCTTCTGCTATGCCGGGCTCTTATCCACCATCATCCTAAGCGCAAACTATATCCTGCGGCGAATGCGCCCATCCGACCATATCGGAGTTCTGTCCATCAGGGCAAAGAAACGTCAGGAACAGATTGTCTGGATTCTCTGGGGATTATTTTTCCTCACATATGCCATGATGAC
>CASGVX010000399.1 GCA_949346185.1 uncultured Lachnospiraceae bacterium | reverse complement strand
ATTGAAATATTATGAAGATTATTTTGAGGATGCCGGCCCGGAGAACGAGCAGAAAGTCATCAAAGAGCTAGGGAGCCCGGTAGATGTGGCAAGGCAAATCAAAACCGTAAATAAAGACCAGATTTCCTATGGGGAGGGCAGTGCCAGAAAAGATATGGCCGCCCCGAAGGTGATGCAAGGGTCGGGTGCTGGCAATACCAGCTATACCAGCAACACTAACAGCACCGGCAATGCCAGTGGCTTTTATGGAGGCATGGGACAGACCGTCCCAGAAAACTCCTCCTCCCAAAATTGGACGCAGAATCCTGGCAAGATCACCCTAGTGATTATCCTGGCAATTCTGGCAATCCCGGTAGGACTGCCACTGATTTGCAGCCTTTTCGGCGTTGCCATCGCAGTGATTGCCTGTCTTTTCTCACTGTTTATAGGTCTGTTTGCCATGGGCGGCGCCTTGGTATTCTCCGGCGGTGCCGGCATCGTCTGCGCTATATTTTCCCTAGTGGGAGGACACTATGCAAGCAGCATTCTGGCGCTGGGATTCTCCTTAATCCTCATCTCGGTGGGACTTTTCCTGCTCTGGCTGGGCATCCTCTTCTGCAGCAAGGGAATCCCGGCAGTCTGGAAGGGAACCACGTACTGCTGCCGCAGCATAGCCAAAGGCATCAAGCATTTCTTCTCATAGGTAGAAACAGGCAAGGGGGACAGTTACTATTCACAGTAACGGGAAACAGCAAATTTTCACAAACGCAAACTACGTTTGTGCCGCAAGTATTGTGTCCGCACTGCGACACAAACAGCAAACGGCAGTGCAGAAATGAGGAAATATATGAAAAAGCAAGGAAAATTTCTTACAATAACAGGGTGCATTTTCGTACTAGGCATCCTTTTGTCCATCATTGGCATCGCTCTTGGAGGAAGTCTGGCAGAAGCCAGCATCACCCAAGATAACATTACCACGAAAACTTACCGCAAAACCATGGATAACACCACAGAAATCCACAGCCTTTCCTTTGACGTATCAGCCTCCGATATCATTCTGAAAGAAGGTTCGGATTTTTCCATCGAGGGAACAGGAATCGACAAGAGTACAATAAAGAACGGAACCTGGAAGGTGTCCTCCAAAATCAAGAACAGTTTTCTTTGGGGCTTATTTCCCATCAAAGTGGGGAATTGGAATATCTTCGGCACAAAAAAAGGCCGTAAAATCACTGTCACCATCCCTAGGGAGCATGCGCTGAAAAAGGTCTCTCTGGACGCAAAGGCCATCGAATGGAAAATCGGCCGCCTGAATTGCCAGAAACTGGACATCGACGTGTCAGCCGGCACGTTCAGAATCGACCATCTGACCAGCAATGAGGTGGATATCTCGGTCAGTGCCGGAGACGTGAGAATCAAATCATTTCAAATCGGAGGAGAGGCGGATATCAGCTGCCGCATGGGGGATATCAGGCTGGGCAGCGAGGATACGAGGGCAGATAACCTATGCAATAAGCTGGAGGCAGAATGCAGCATGGGAGATGTGAGGTATTACGGAAAATTGACAGGGGAAAATGACGTGGAGGTGACCATGGGCAGCATCAGATTGAACCTTGTGGGAAACGCCAGCCAGTATGACTTCTCTTCCGACGTCACCTTGGGAGATGTCAGGCATAAGAACAAAGGGACTTCCCCGGGTAATGAAACCAATCTATACGGAACGGGCAACCTATCCTGTACCATGGGAGATATTTCCGTATCCTACTCCCACTAAAAGGCGCAAAGCTTTTTATCCAGCAAAGAGGCAGGCGAACACTATCATTCGCCTGCCTCTGATTCATAATATAGATATATGCGTTGGCCTGCCAAATATCAGTGATACAGCACACCAACTTTATCTTCCCGGCATGGATTAGTTGTTAATCAACTTATCCTCTTCATTATTCCAGCTGTAAAGCTTGCGGACTTCCTCGCCAACCTTCTCAGCGGGATGCTCTGACCCCAGCTTGCGAAGAGCCTTGAAGTGCGCCTGTCCGCCAGCGGGAGACATATCTAACAGGAAGTCCTTTGCAAACGTGCCGTCCTGAATGTCGGAAAGGATCTTCCTCATAGCCTTCTTGGTGTCCTCTGTGATAATCTTAGGACCTGTCACGTAGTCACCATATTCTGCCGTATTAGAGATAGAATACCTCATCCCAGCAAACCCTGACTGGTATATCAAATCTACAATCAGCT
>CASGVX010000398.1 GCA_949346185.1 uncultured Lachnospiraceae bacterium | reverse complement strand
TATGCCCATGAGGAAATGATTCTGAGGAGCATGCGTGCTGGAAAACATGTCATTTGCGAGAAGCCTCTGTGCGGTTATTTTGGCAAATCCGGGGACAGGGAGCCCATTGGCGTCCATGTATCGAAAAAGGTAATGTATCAAGAAGTTCTGCGGCAGTTGGACGCGCTGAAAGAGGAGATAGAGGTTTCGGATAGGAAGTTTATGTATGCAGAGAACTTTGTGTATGCCCCGGCGGTGAATAAGGCGGCAGAAATCATTCGGAAGAAGGGGAGCCGTATCCTGTATGCGAAGGGGGAGGAGAGCCTGAAGGGATCCAGTTCCCCGGTGGCGGGAGAGTGGTGCAAGACGGGGGGAGGCACCTTTATTCGGACGGGAGCCCATCCCCTGGCGGCCATCCTCTGGCTGAAGCAGGTGGAGGCGGAGGCACAAGGGAGGGAAATCACGGTGCAGAGCGTGTTTGCAGATATGGCGCAGATTACTCCGGGGCTTACGGAATATGAGCATCGGCATATTGCCGCCAGACCAAATGACGTGGAGGATTTTGGCATCGTGATTATTACCTTCTCCGATGGGAGCAAGGCTTCGGTCACCGCCACGGATACATTGCTTGGCGGGAGCAAAAACAGTTTGGAACTATATTGCAATGATGCGGTGATTAACTGCAATATTACCATGTCCAATCTGATGAGCACCTATTTTCTGGATGAAAATAGGCTGGAGGATGTGTACATCTCTGAAATGCTGCCCGCTAAGACGGGATGGAATTATCCTTTTCTTGAGGACGAAATCATCCGGGGATATACGGATGAGATGCGGGACTTCATGGAGGCCGTATACTTTGACCGAGAGCCAAAGTCTGGATTTCGGCTGGCGTATGACACGGTAAGGCTGACATATGCCGCATACCAATCGGCGGAATTGGGTGTTGCGGTGAAGTGCTAGTGTACTGTACGCGAGTGATTCAATCACTAGCAGCTTATTCATAAAGATAAATGTATTTTAATCGGTCATTTATGATGGAAGCATATCTCCGCATCAGACGGGAATCGTCCATAGGCATTCCATTTTGATTTATCAGGAGCATTTGAAGATTTCCCTGAGCCAGTCGGCACTTGGGGGAGAGGATATGCTCGCTGGTGCAGTAAAGCGTGTGGGACGGGGCATGGATGGCGGCCATATAAGGGTCGCCGGGGTGGATGGTTTCCGTGATGACATAATCTCGCGGGCTGTCTCCGCCAAACGTTTTGGGCAGTTGTCCATCAGAACTTTTGAAACTCCCGGCTCCGGCAAGGTTGCACAGGATGTGGGGATAATCCACTGCTGCCATATACTCTGTGCTGGTTCCTTTGCAATCTCCGCCCCGCACTAGGAATGCCACGTTAGAGTGATATCTTCCCAGATGGTGGTCTTCCGGCTTCAGGAGGTAAGTCTGCCCATGGTCGCCGAACATGGTGATGACGAATTCCTCTTCCTCATAGTGGCTTTCTATGTATTGGTAGAGGGAAGCGAACTGCAAATCAATGGCCTGCAGGGCTTGGATATATGCTGTTCTTTTTTCCGGACTATAGCTTTGCTTTATGGTGGTGGCAGATTTTTCTCGTGTCCTGCGGTTCAAGAGGTCGATATGAGCTACCGTGCCAAGGGATAAGTCAACTTCGTCAGCAATATCGTGCAAATCCGGTATAGAAATCCATAAATATTGGTTCGTTTCCTGAAATGCGCGCATGTGTTCCAAGGCATCGGGAATGACTTGCATTGCCTTGTAGTAAGCCGGATGCTGAGCGATATAGCGGTGGATATCCCTTGTATATCCGTAAGTGGAGGAAGTGCGGTAGTCACAGTTGAGCATGGCGGTATAATATCCCGCCTCCCTCATGCAGGCAAATAATGATTTGTTTTCGCTGGGAAGGCGGCGGTTGATTTTCGGGTGCACCATCATGTGTTCTGGAACGGAGCATCCGCTGACAAAGCTGGCGAGGCTGGGGTATGTCCAGTCTGAGGAGGTGAAATAGTTCCTGCAGACGAGACCCTCTGAAAAAAACTGATGGGTAGCGGGCATGACATTTTCCAGCCCTTCTTCCTCGATCAGCTGCCAGGATAGTCCGTCCACGAAGAAGC
Source organism: uncultured Lachnospiraceae bacterium (assembly GCA_949346185.1). GTDB lineage: Bacteria > Bacillota > Clostridia > Lachnospirales > Lachnospiraceae > Butyribacter. The sequence continues at coordinate 93 of CASGVX010000398.1, read as the reverse complement.
TAAGGACTAGTTTTTTCAGGTGGCCATGCTGCGTCAGCCTTACAGGCTCTCCCACGATGAATTCATTTTCAGACGAGATTTGGATTTTCTCTG
>CASGVX010000397.1 GCA_949346185.1 uncultured Lachnospiraceae bacterium | reverse complement strand
GAATTGATTTGGCTTGAATCAGGGAATGATAATCATTAAATAGCAAGAATAGGTAACATACCGAAAGGAGGAGCAACACATGGAAGAGAAATTGTTTTCGTATTTATTTAGCATGGCTCAGGAGGATTACAGTCCAATCGTGCTGTGCAATCTGAATCATGAGATCGTCTATATGAATCCGGCGGCGGCAAAGCGGTATGCCAAATCCGGGGGAGATGGCTTGGTGGGGAAGAGCCTGCTGGCTTGCCACGGAGAAAAGTCAGCAAAGCGCATAGAAGAGGTGATTGCTTGGTTTCGGGCGAAGAAAGAGAACAACCGAATCTATACCTTCTATAACGAAAAAGAGAATAAGGATGTGTACATGGTTGCCCTGAGAGATGGGGAAGGCAGCCTGATTGGATACTATGAGAAACATGAGTATCGGGACAGGGAGACCGGGAAGTTCTATGATTTTGGAGAATCCGGTTTTTGATTGAGCCACAGGTTTTGATGCAGGACGGGAATGTACGGATCATCCGGGGATGAAATGTTACATTCCCTTTTTGCATGCTTTCCTAAACTTGGCATTCGCTCTCGCCTGATAGTGGAAAAGGGCTTTGGGAGACTGCCATGCACAGTGGATTTGGAAAAGCGATTGTGAATAGAAACAACAGAAATGATACATGAGAGAGGACGGATTATGAAAACGAGGATATTTTACCATCTCACGGAAGAGGCAAAGAAGATTCGAGAGGAAGTCTTCGTGGAAGAGCAGGGGTTCCAGGAGGAGTTTGACGGGATAGATGGAATAGCGAAGCATATTGTCTTATTTGACGAGGAGGAGGCTGTGGGAACCTGCCGCATGTTCTTTCAAGACAGCCAGCGGAACTACCATGTGGGACGAGTGGCTGTAAGGGCGGATTACAGAGGACGTGGATTGGGAAAAGTGCTCATGGAAGCTGCAGAGGAGCATATCAGGAAACTGGGGGGCGAGTCCATCACTCTGTCCGCCCAGGTAAGGGTAGCCCCTTTCTACGAAACGCTTGGCTACTGTCGGCAGGGGGAGGAATATCTGGATGAAGAATGTCCCCATGTGAGGATGACAAAGAGGCTGAAATGAGCGCAGTTATTTTTTTTTGATAGAAGAAGATAAGGAAAGCATTGCGATGAGAATGATGCAGGAAAGTGCTGCCAGAAGAAATAACACAGGAAAGGAGCAAGAAGATGAGAGAGCAGAGTATCTATAAGCGGGCCGTATTGCTGGCGGTGCCTATGATGATTCAAAATGGCATCACCAACATGGTGGGACTGATTGACAATGTGATGGTGGGAAGTTTGGGAACGGAGTCCATGACGGCGGTCTCCATCGTGGGACAGCTGCTGTTTGTATTTAATCTTGCGGTGTTCGGGGGGATTTCCGGACCAGGCATTTATGGCGCCCAGTACTATGGGCAGGGAAATGAGGAGGGATTTCGCAATACCTTCCGCATGAAGATTTGGATTTGCTTGGCCTGCATGATGATTGGCACCTTTGCCTTCTTTCTGGGGGGCAGGGAAATGATCGGCCTGTATCTCCATGGGGAAAGCGAGACGGTCAATGCCGCCCTCACATTGGAATTGGGATGGCAGTATATGCTGATTATGATTGTAACGCTCCTGCCCTTTTCCGTTACCCAGATCTATGCCAGCAGTCTGCGGGAGACGGGGGAGAGCGTGAAGCCCATGGTGGCGGGAGTAATCTCTGTCTTTGTGGATATTGTGTTCAACTATCTGCTCATTTATGGCAAATTCGGATTTCCCCAGATGGGCGTCAGGGGAGCCGCATTAGCCACGGTGCTTGCCAGGGTGACAGAGTGCGTCATCGTGGTGGCCTGGTCCCATGCTGCGGCGAAAAAGCATACATTCCTGCAGGGAATCTATCGGACGGTGCTGATACCTGGAAATATGTGCGTGACCATGGTGAAGAAGGGACTGCCTATTTTCTTTAATGAATTTTTGTGGGCAGGGGGAATGGCGGCTCTGACCCAGTGCTATTCCATGCGGGGGCTGGATATTGTGCCGGGGCTGAATATATCCAATGCCATCTGCAATCTGCTAAACGTGGTCTTCGTGGCATTAGGCTCGGCGGTGGGCATTCTCAGCGGCCAGACTTTGGGGGCGGGGCAATACCAGAAGGCGAAGAAGAATGCCTTTGGCCTGATGTGGTTTACCGGGGGAATCTGCCTGGGGCTGAC
>CASGVX010000396.1 GCA_949346185.1 uncultured Lachnospiraceae bacterium | reverse complement strand
CTCCCTCTCCAAATAATTCCCCTTCTCCTCCGTATATTTTCCCCGAACCTGCTTAAGATACTTCTGGTATTGCTCTCTGAATGTCATCCGCTCTTCATGATAGGGCGCATCTGTCACCGCAAGAACAGCCAGTTGCAAAATAAAATAAACAATCAGAATCAGCAACCCTCTCTGACGCAACATCATCTTCTCCCACTCAAAGCGAAACAACCGCATGACGCTCCCTCCTTCCGAATCTCCCCTTTCCTTTCCCATGGCACATCACATTCCTTCTAGACAGAATCCCCACCGCAAAAATAAGCGACAGGCAAAGAAAAATCCCCACTGCCAAAGCCATCTCGTAACTTAACACCGGTGTGCCAAACACATCCACAAACTCTGTCCTCCCAAAGAGCAAGCGGTTTGTCACAAGAAAATATGGATTCAATGCCTTGCACAAAATATGGCTGGAATGGGCAAAATAAACCCCAATGAAAATACTAGCAATGCTGGCCATCACGCTCAGCACAAAGGGCAGCAAAGCATTTTTGCAGCATTCCGACAGCAGAAGGAAAAACATGCCGAACACCAAAAAGCCCAATGTCCTTGCCGCAAAGGACAGCATCACATACTGCCATATGCTGCATCCCACCGAGGCACAGGCAAAATTCTCCACAGCATAGACCGGCATCCCCATGCCCTCCAGAGATTGGTAGAACCATGCGAAAGAGAAAAAATCCACCACCGCAAACCACAGGGATACCAACACCGTATACAATGCCACCGCCAGGATCTTATGGCGCACCAGCCTCCTCCCCCCATTGACGCTCACCACTGTCAGTTCCTCCATCTGGGCATCCCGCTCGCAGGCAAAGACCCGCACGATCCCGTAAATGCACATAAGAAAAATAAGCACGCTGGAAAAATCATAATACAGATAATAATGGATCATCTCCATATAGGAAAAATCCTGAATCTCCCTTCCCTGATAGAGATGATAAATCACCGCATTCTTTTTCCCCTCATAGGAATTTCCATGCTCCTGATAAAAAGAAATATTCTCTTTCGCCTTCTTTGCAGCCTTTTCTGCATTCTTTCCATAAAGATAGAAATACTTCATTGGCATCTCATAATATTTCTCCATCAGATTGAAATCCTGCCATGCACTTCCTGTCATATACTGGGGATCATCTGCAATGCTGCTGGCCGTCATGTCAGCCGTCTCCTCCTGCAGCGGCTGGTATTGTTTCAAAAAAGCATTCATCTTTTTCTCGGTCAGCCTTCCTCCATATTGCCCATATAGTTTCCAGAAAGCCTCCTTCCATGACATCATCCCCTCCGCCCTGTCGTCTGTCAGATAGGTGGTACTGTGGTATTCCTGCCGCACCTTTGCCACGTCAATCACGGTGAAGAGCAGAAGAATCAGCAAAAGGGACTTCTTCCAGAACAGTTTCTTCATCTCATAGCGAAACATCAGACCACCTCGCCTTTCCCAAAATAATATAAAAACACATCCTCAAGACCCGGCTTCACCCACACAGCCCCTCTCCCCGGCACTTCCTCCGACAAAATCCTCACATCGATTCCCTCCTCGATCCGCCGGACATTGCTAATCAGGCAGTCCTCATAGTCACCAAGCTCCTCGTTGCCAGGCAGCCGCAATGACCAGACCTTCCCATCAATTTCATGCTCCAATGCCTCCGGGGTATTCTTGCGAATCAGCTTTCCCTCCTTTAGAAGCATGACCTCATTGGCAATAAATTCCACATCCGACACGATATGCGTCGCCAGCAGCACAATCCGATCCTGAGAAAAACGGGAAATCAGATTGCGAAAACGGATGCGCTCCTGAGGATCCAGCCCCGCCGTAGGCTCATCCAGTATGAGGATCTCCGGGTTGCCAAGCATTGCCTGGGCAATCCCCACCCTCTGGCGCATCCCGCCGGAGAGGGCGCCAATCTTCTTCCCCACCGCATCCGCCAGATTCACAATCTCCAGCAATTCCATTGTCCTCTCCCTGCCTTCTTTCTTTGGTATCCCCTTCAAGGCGCACATGTACAGCATGAAATCCAGCACGGTAAAATCCTTGTAAAACACCGGGTATTGGGGCATGTAGCCTATTTTTGACAAAAACTCCTTCCCCAGCTTCGCCACATCCTCCCCGTCCACCAGAATCTTTCCGCTATCGCCTTTCAGAATGCCCACAAAAATATTGATTAGCGTCGTCTTGCCCGCTCCATTGGCCCCC
>CASGVX010000395.1 GCA_949346185.1 uncultured Lachnospiraceae bacterium | reverse complement strand
ATATACAAATAATTCTTAAATCTGTTATTCATCTACACCTCATTTTGCGCAGCGCCTTAGTGTGCAGCTGGGATACCCTAGACTCCGACACATCTAAAATCTTGCTAATCTCCTTTAGGGTCAACTCCTCATAATAATAAAAGGCAATGACACGCTGCTCATTCTCCGTCAGGGTAGTAATTGCCTCCGCCAAAATCTTTTTCAGTTCCTGGCGCTCCACCACTTCCTCTGGCTGCTCGAAACGAGGGGTGTTTCCAAATTCTGCCTTCACCTCGCTGCCCTGCTCCAGATAATCATCCAAGGACACCAGATTAGCAACTTGGGTCTGGTTCACCAGATTCTCCAGTTCCTGCCGGGAAATCCCCATGCTCTCCGCCAATTCCTCATTGGTGGCAATCCTGCCCAGCCGCTCTTCCATCTCCTTCATGGCATTTTCCAATTTTCTCTGCTTCTGGCGCAGCGTTCTGGGAATCCAATCCATCTTGCGAATCTGATCCAAAATGGATCCCCGAATCCTGAGGCTGGCATACGTTTCAAACTTCACGCCTTTGGTCAATTCAAACTTGTCGATGGCATCAATCAGCCCAAAAATGCCATACCCCTCCAAGTCGTCATATTCCACCGTATATCCCAGATACATTCCCATGCGTCCCGCCACAACCTTCACCAGCTCGGCGTATTCCACAATCAGCTGTTCACGAATCTGAGGACTTCTGGACTCCATATATTCCTGCCATAATGCTTCTCTACTATTAGCATCCATCGGTCAAACACCCCTTCTGAATTTATGATTCCTCGCCCAATGCATCTCCTTCTTCTGCTGGCGATTCCTCCACTTTTTCTTCCTGCCCTTCCGGCAATTCCATATTGATGCCACCCGCATTCCTCTTCACGAACATGTTGCCTGCAATTACCTTCTGTATCAATTTCTTCGCAATGAGACCGATAATATAAAAAATAATCAACGTGCCGAGAAGCAATTCCAAACTGTAAGTGGTATCCATATCATTCACTATGGTAATAATACATATGATTGCTCCAGCAAGCAACATCACTAATTTTGGAATAAAATCGATTTTCATGTTCCCAAACCCTTTCCCTTATATTGTTTTTTGCGCTTTTCCCACTGCCTTAATCAGAAAATTACCGGTTTCAGGATAAAATTCCACCGTCCTTCCAAAATTCAACCCAGTATCCTCCGCCAGAATCCGTATTCCCAAAGAGGCAAGTTTTTTCTTGACCGCCTGCACGTTCCGTTCCCCCACGCGCAGCATGTCACTATTTCCACTGAAGGCAAACATCTGGGCTCCCCCTGCAATCTTTGCGGTGAGGCCCGTTCTCCTTGCCCCTGCCCTTACCATCATGTCGATTAAAAGATCAATGCCCGTATCCGCAAACTTCGCCTTATTTGAATTCTGACGAACTGTCGTGCTGTCAGGCAGCATGACATGAACCAGCCCTGCAATCCGGGTCGTGCTATCATATAAAGCCACCCCCACGCAGGAACCAAGCCCCAATGTGGTAATAGCATCTGGCGTACGGCAGACATTTGCATCCGCCATACCAACTTTTATCATTTCTGACATCTCCATCACCTTAACCCTAATGATTTCATAATACGCCCATATGATTCCAGTGTCGGAATCAGAATAAAATACCCGCTGATATCCACATTCATATCATTGAATACCGATTGGATCAGCAGCGCCTTATCTCCCAATTTGCCAAATTCAATCGCAGGAACACTCAGAATCGCCCCCGCCATATCGAACGCCAAACTAGGCACAGACACATTAATTGTAAGATTTGTCATGCCTGATATGGCAGACAAATACGCTCCGGAAATGATATTGCCAATTTCCTGCAGGGCGGACTTTTCCAAATCAGAAAACTCCCCCTCATCTCCCGTCACGCATCCCATCAACTGCTGCACGAACAATCTCGCCGCACTGCTTTCCAAGATAAATAACATGGTCCCTTCAATATCACCTTCCAAATTCAGCAATATTCCTGCCACCAGAGTCTCGGCTCCCCCGATAATCTCTGCCAGTTCCGCAAAAGTCAGCATTTCCACCTTTGGAACGTTCATGTCGATTTTTGTGTTAATAAGTTGGGACAATGCAGTTGTCGCATTGCCCGCACCGATATTGCCTATTTCAGTCAGCACATCAAATTCAAGAGGTGGTTGCCCAGGGCGGATTCCCGGAGGAAAGCAGGCGTGCCACAGGAACC